>CAXAGK010000097.1:0-10644 GCA_963968305.1 uncultured Rickettsiales bacterium
GTAATCTCCCCTAACTGGAACTAAATAGTGGCCCAGTTTTAGGGGGGAAGGACAGAATGGCTAACATACTAGCCTTAGGCTAATAGTTTTCCTTCACGGGGACCTGACACAATAGCTTTTTTCGTCTTTCTAATCAAAATTCGCGTGAGCCAACAACATCGCTGAATTCTCAATCCAGCACAGAATTTTTCACGCCAACCGTTGCACATTCCAAACGCGCGGACGATACTCGAGGCATAACATGAAGATATTGCGGCGGAACGACGCCACGGACACCGAGCACGGAGGATTAATACGTGAAAGCTTCAGATTTAATGGTGCGATGCCTTGAGGAAGAGGGCGTTGAACAGATTTTCGGCGTACCTGGTGAGGAAAACGCCGATTTTATGATTTCGCTATTGGACAGCAAAATCGATTTCGTCTTATGCCGGCACGAACAAGCCGCCGCCTTCATGGCCGATGCATACGGTCGGTTAACAGGTAAAGCCGGCGTATGTTTGGGGACGCTTGGGCCAGGCGTGACTAATCTTTTGACGGGCATTGCAGACGCAAATATGGATCGTGCACCTTGTGTCGCTATCATTGGTCAAGGGTCGACCAAGCGTCTGCATAAGGAAAGTCACCAAATAATGGATGCGATCCGGATGTGCGAACCTGTAAGTAAATGGGCGCAGACAATCCTGGCACCAGAGAACGTAACAGAAATCGTTCGCAAGGCTTTTAAGATTGCAGAGGATGAGAAACCAGGCCTCACAGTCATTGAATTGCCTGAAGATATAGCGAAAATGGATGTAGATGACACGCCGATGGCTCCTAAAAAGGTGCGTCGTCCAGGCGCCGACCATAAAGCCGTTGCCCAGGCAGCTGAGCTGATTGCGGCGGCAAAAAACCCCATTATTCTTGCAGGAAACGGAGCCATCCGAAAACGCGCAGCGGCTCAATTAGCAAGATTATCTCATAATTTGGGCATCGGTGTAGTTAATACCTTTATGGGCAAAGGCGCTATCTCAATGGACGATAACCATTGCTTATACACGATGGGCCTCGGTTCCGGCGATTATAATAACGTTGCCTTTGACACAGCTGATTTGGTTATTTCTTGTGGCTATGACCTTGTAGAATATGCGCCTAGTGCCTGGAACAGGGTCAATAAAGATTCAAAGAAAATTATCCATATGGATTTTTGGCCAGCTGAGGTTGATCGGGATTATGTTCCCACTGTAGAGGTGGTTGGAGATTTAGCCGACGCGCTCTGGCAACTTAATGAAATGATCGAAGAGAAACATACTGATAAATTACCTCTCTTTGACATTGAGACGCGCAGCGAGTTGCGAGCAACATTAACCGATGATTTTGCAGCTGAGAAAGATGACACGAGCTTTCCTATGAAACCCCAAAAAATCCTTTGGGATGTCCGTCAAGTTATGGGAGCTGAAGACGTGCTTCTGTCAGACGTTGGCGCTCACAAAATGTGGATTTCACGATACTATCAATGTCAAGAGCCTAACACCTGTTTGATTTCGAATGGGTTTTGTACCATGGGATTTGCTATGCCAGGGTCAATTGGCGCAAAAATGGCACTCCCAGATAAAAAAATCCTCTCAATTAGTGGAGATGCGGGTTTTGGCATGAATGTGCAAGAACTCGAAACGGCAGTGCGCCGGAAAATTAATATTGTCGCTATGGTGTGGGTCGACGGTGAGTACGGCCTGATCAAATGGAAGCAACAAGACCATTTTGATGGCAAGCATTCTAAGCTGGACTTCGGAAATCCCAACTTCGAAAAATTGGCAGAAGCATACGGAATGTGGGGACGTGAACTCACAGCGGCAGATCAATTGGTCCCGGCCCTGGAAGAAGCGTTCCAACAAGAAGGCCCAGCATTAATCGCGGTGCCTGTTGATTATGCAGAAAACCGCAAATTGACCGCCCGGTTAGGTGCCATCGAAGTTCCGATCTAGTCGGATCATATTCAAAAAAGGCGGGGTTAATACCCCGCCTTTTTTGTGCCTAAACCATGATACCGAGCGGGGACACCTTGTTAGAGGCGTGGGAATTCCAGCAATAATATGTCCAAACCCTCGCTCCCGGCTCGCACTTCGAAAGCCTCTTCATCCGGTGCTACATAAATCGTCGACCAGCGGTCAAATGACTTGCCGTCATACATCATCACGCCTGATGCGACGACCAGATATTGTCCCCCCGTCGTAGAAGGGCTCGGTAATGTAAGGCTGTCACCCTCGCTGAGATAATATATCCCCGCCGACAGACCATCCGACTCGCTCTCGAAGATACTCTCCACGCTTACCGTTTGACGCTCCGCGCGCTCGCCATCACTGTAGACTGGAATATTCGCCTTGATGCGGGTTCGTTGATTGCCCTTTTGCAGCTTACCACGCGACTGCGGCATGTATTTAGCACCTGGGTCCCATTGCTGACGCAACGTGAAATAGCGAACCCCCTCCTCGCCCGCGACGATCGGTCCATACGGTGTGTGACCATTGGCGTATTGCACCGTCAACGGAGCGGCCGCGTATTTGCCCATACTTCCCGAGCCATCGACGAAAACTTGAAACTGGTTTGTCTCATGAAAATGCGGCGGTGTAACCGACCCCGGTGGCTGGTAAACCAGGAAACCTTGCGGCATACCATTGTCGTTCTTCTCATTGCCTTCAACGTATTTGCCGCGCAACGGCATGTTGCCGACATATTCGCGCAATATGTAATCATGCCCATTCACATGGACTTTTCTCTGCGATTTCTCCGCCTCACTGGTGGGGGTAGCTAGCAGCATTCATTTCGTCCTTGGGTTATTCTTTGGTCGAATTCGACCCAAATTTAATTTAGCTTTGAAACATCGAACTTCCAAGCTGCGGGCAATCCGCCCCAACAGAAGAAAAACATGATCATCACCTCGACACCTTATCGCATTTCATTCTTCGGTGGCGGCACCGATTATCCGGTTTGGTTCCAGGAACACGGCGGAGCGGTCCTCGCGACGACGATCAATCGCTACTGCTACATTACTTGCCGCACGTTACCGCCGTTCTTTGAGTATCGTCACCGAATTGTTTGGTCCCAGGTCGAGCATGTGAACCATGTTGATGAGATTGTCCATCCCGCGGTCCGCGAAGCGATTCGCTATATGGACGTGAAACAAGGCTTGGAAATCCATCACGATGGGGACTTGCCGGCACGATCCGGATTAGGGTCAAGTTCTTCCTTTTCTGTTGGCATTCTGCACGCGCTTCATGCGCTACAAGGCAAGATGATGACAAAAGGCGAACTCGCACGCCAAGCCATTTATTTGGAGCAAACACTGCTCAAGGAAGACGTCGGAATTCAAGATCAGATTTTGACGGCATATGGCGGCTTGAATGTCGTCGAAATTGATCCGGACAGCGCCTTTCGGGTTAATCCCATTCCGATGGAGCCGATGCGCAAGGAATTGTTTCAGCACCACCTGATGCTGATCTATACCGGCATATCCCGAACCGCGTCTGACGTAGCCAAGAGCCAGATTGAATCAATACCACAGAAAGAACAGGTCATGCGGGAGATTCAAGATATGGTGTCGGAAGCTACCAATATTCTCGCGGGTACAGGCGATCTCAATGATTTTGGACGCCTCTTACACGAATCGTGGCTGCTGAAAAAAAGCATCAGCAATATGATCACCACTTCCGTTGTGGACGACATGTACGAAAAAGCCATTGGCGCGGGCGCGCTCGGTGGAAAATTACTAGGTGCCGGCGGTGGCGGCTTTATGATTTTTTACGTGGAACCCGGCCTTCATCAACAGGTTCTGGACGCCCTTGACGAATTTCTCCTCGTTCCGTTCGAACTCGAGAATGCCGGCGCTCATATCGCTTTCTACGAGCCGAAGCATTACTCGCAATATGCCTTGTCCAACCGCCATTTCGTGCGGTGATAACTTCGTGACGAACAGTAAGCTGGAAATTCTCAACCGCGAACTGCTGTTTGACGGCTTCAATCGCCTGACAAAGCTCGTCTACAGATATCGCAAACACAACGGAGAATGGAGCAGCGCGGTCGAACGCGAAATATTCGAGCGCGGCCCCGCTGCAGCTGTCTTGCCTTATGACCCGATCCAAGACGCGGTCGTCATGGTCGAACAGTTCAGGCCAGGTGCCTATCTCGGCGGTGAGAACGCGTGGCAGTTAGAGCCGATTGCCGGCATATGTGACGAAGGCGAAACACCGGAAGAAACCGTCCGCCGCGAAGCCATCGAAGAAGCTGGATGCGCATTAGGCGATTTAGTTTCTATCTGCGACTACATGGTGAGTCCCGGCTGCGTGAATGAAACAGTCGCTGTGTTCTGCGCGAAAGTCGATGCCTCAGCAGTCGCCGATCGAGGTGGCAACGCAATCGAGCACGAAGAAACCGAAGTCCATATCCTTGATTTCAATACCTGCATGCAGTGCTTGAATGAAGGCAAATTCGGCTACGCGTTAACGATTATAGCCTTACAATGGCTCGCCCTTCACCGAGAGGCATTGCGGGAAAACTGGCGTTAACGCGCCATTTGCCAAGCGGGCATCTGCAGAACGCCGGTCGGTGGCGTTATGATTTCAAGCCGATCGGCCACAGCTTTAATTACAACCGACGATGTCGGGGTCAACGTTGCGCGTATAGCCGCCAACGTCGCGTCCACTTCGAAGCCTTGTTTTCTGAACGCTTTCAGAACTTCCTCAAGGCGCGACGGTTTGGGAAGCTCTACAACTTCCAACGGCTCTTCCGGCGCTAGCTTCAACAATGTCCGAATTTCTCCGAACGCCATCTCCAATCCACCAATTCCATCGACGAGACCAACTTCTTTCGCAGCGGCTCCCGTCCAAATCCGACCGCGTGCGACGGCGTCGATTTGATTTCCATCGAACCCTCGTGCCGATGCGGCTTTGCCGGTGAAATCCGCATAGACCGCATCCAATAAGGCAGATATCCGCTCGGCACCACCCGAAGGGTACTCGTCAATCATGCTCCAAATAGCGGCGCGTGGTCCGGACTGCACCCGGTCCCATTCAACGCCCAACTTGCGCCAAAAATCCCGTGTCACAAATTTAATCGTCAACACGCCGATCGAACCCGTCACGGTACCCGCTTCCGCCACGATTTTATCCGCCGCCATGGCGACGAAATACCCACCGGAAGCCGCCGTGCGCCCCAGGCTGGCGACGACCGGTTTGCCCTTTTCTTTCGCGACATGCACCGCGCGCCACACCGTATCGCTGGCACCATAAGCGCCGCCCGGACTATCGATCCGCAGTACGATGCCCGCTATTGCCGGATCTTCTGCCGCATCCAGAATTGCATCGGCTATACTGTCCGCCGCAAATTTCTGAGATTCACCCAATGGCGAGCCACCGTCACGTCCTGGCACAATCGCGCCCTTGCCATAAATCAGAGCGACCTTGGACTCAGCGGGAATTTGCAACGGACGGAACGCAAGATATTGCTCGACCGAAAGCCATTCCGCATCTTTGCCGCTTAACTCATCGATTTCCGTCTCAAACTCGTCACGATATGCGAGCCCATCGATCAATCGCGCCGACAACGCTTCTGCGGCCAGTAGAGGCCCCATCTCCATAAGAGCGGTCACTTCCGCCGCCGAGATTCTACGATCGGTAGCGATATCACCGGTAATTTGGCTCATCCAGGAGTCGATTAAGCTCTGAAGGGAGTCACGCGCCTCCGGGCTAAAACCACTACGGACGAATTGCTCACCGGCACCCTTATATTCGTGTCGTTGCTCGTAGTGGGCTTTGACATCAAGTTTCTCAAAGGCTGGCGCGAAGAATGGCGACTCAATCGCCAAGCCAATGAGACCAAGCGTTCCGGACGGCTGCATCCAAATTTTTTCGGACGCCGAGGCGAGATAATACGCCACAGTGCTATTGCCGCCGAAATCCTTGGCATAGGCATGGGCAAATTTACCACTTTCCCGAAATGCCGAGATGGCACGCCGCAGAGCCTGAGCATGGGCAATGGAAAGGCCACCATTCAAATTGAGGACAATCCCTTTTACCCGGTCGTCGCCGCGCGCGATATCAATAGCGTCTATTGTGTGGCGTAATACTAAACCTCGTTTTTTTCCGAACCCTTGTAAAAGACCACGCTCTTGGCGCTCAACGACCCCACCACGGATTTCGATAGACATTACGATCTTATCGGGTACCACGGGCTCGTCCCGCGCAAAAAGAACGAAAACGATCAAGCCGGTGACAAGCAATACACTCAGCCCACCGACGGCCGCCAACAGATAGAGAAATATGCGACCGATCAGGCGCATGGTCTGGTCCAACTCTCCTGCTTGGTCTACCGCGCAACCAAGGGCGAGAAGCCGAGATGACTGCCAGCGTCGACCAGTATTGTCTCCCCTGTCATATAACGATGGCCTTCCGCCATCTGCACGACGCTTTCGGCGATGTCATCGGCGGTGCAGGCATGTTGCTGGGGCGTGCCCTTCTCGACGCCTTTCACGTATTCGTCATAACCGTCGCCCTGCCCGTCTTGTTGCCATTTGGTGCCGACAAAACCAGGACAGATCGTATTGATTCGAACTTCTGGGGCCAAAACACGCGCCAAGGACAGTGTCATCGTATTCACCGCCCCTTTCGAGGCTGCATAGGCAATCGAGCTGCCGATCCCGGCAACACCGGCGATCGATCCGACATTCACAATTGAGCCATTGCCGGAAGCACGTAACGCTTTCTCCGCCGCGCGCACCATTTGGAATGTCCCGAAGACATTGACTGAGAACGTGCGCTCCCAAACCTCAGGTGTCAGAGCTTCCAGATTCGTGTGATTGACGTAAGTGGTCGTGCCCGCGTTGTTGATCAACACGTCGAGGCGCCCCCATTTCGCCGTCGTCTCGTCGACAATCCTGCGACAATCCCCGTCATTGGCGATATCGCCTTGGATGAGCAAAACTTCCGCTCCGGCGGCCTCGCACTGCGTGACCGTATCCTTGGCTTCATCCGCGCTGCTCGCGTAATTAACAGTGATATTATACCCACGCTGCGCCAGCATGAGTGCGGTCGATTCACCGATCCCCCGTGCCGATCCCGTGACGATTGCTACTTTTTTCTCCGAAGCCATAAAGTCTTTCCTCTCGCTCAAGCTGCTATCAGTTTTTCGGCTTTGCCACGGGCTTCCGCAGCGCCGTTCGTCTCTCCAAGTCCGTCCAGGGTCTCACCCAGCCAACGCCAGTTGAGAGAGCTGCCGGGGCGACGTTCCACGCGCTCGCCGAGCAACGCTCTCGCCAAATCATGACGGCCATCCGCAATTGCCGCATGGACCAGAAGCTGCGCAAACACATCGCGTTGCGCATGGCTACCGCCAATCCGGTAGACCTGATAGCGCACCGGCGCCAACAAATCGACGACCTTTCCATATTCCTTGTTCCGACTGGCGACGATAGCCTTCGATAGTGCCAGGCCAACATCTCGGTAAACCGCGGCTTCCGTAGTATCGTCACGTTTCGCCGCTTCCGCCATTGTCCGAAGCATGGCATCGACGTCATTGGCGCGCCCGGCGCCCGCGATCGCCATCATATAATGCGCATCGTGGAAGGCGAACAAGTGATCGTCGAGATGCTTGGCACAAACCTCGCCCAACTCGTCCCAGCGGTTGCCAATATCGACACCGCGCATTTCCAGCCGAAGCAACATCGAGGTCGCGTTCGCGATGTCGATATGATCGTCCGTCAATTCGTTGCGGAACTCCGTATCGTAGAGTTCAAACACCTTGGGGAAATCTTCCCGCTCCAGGTAGTAGAGCGCCAGGTGCCACCACGTGTGATATTTGAAATTGTTTACCTCACCCCAATTACCGCTCAAACCCTCCAACCATTCGATCCCATCTTCGTGGCGCCCCATCATCTCCATCACGTGGGCAACCGAATGGGTCGACCAGGTGTCTTGGGGATTGATCTCAACCGCCTCACGACCCGCAGCTTCTGCGGCCGCGTAATTGCCTGTTTCCTCGAAGCCGAAAGATTGCATTCCTCTCACGTATCCATAAGCCGGCACTGAAGAATCCCAGGCATACATGACCCGATTGATCGAATCCCGCATGCACTGCATGTCGCCCAGATAGAAATGGAGAAAATGCGCGAGACGGAGTGCCAGCACATCGTTGGGATTTTCGAGCAAGACCTGCTCCCAACCGTCAAGCGTGGCGCGAAGATCTCCCGCTCGCCAAGCTTTAAGCGCCTGAAGATGTAGTTCTTCCCGGCGGGTTGCACCGTGCTTGGTAATCGCGGCTTCCGCACCGACGATCGATTCGTCCGCTTTTCTTAGCAGGCCCGCATGACAGAAAAGTTGCATGAAATTACCGCGCGCGATGCTCGCCATCGGCATTTCGGGGTCCGCCTTGAAGGCGCTCTTCAAGTGATCGCCCGTGTCGAGACGCAGACCAAGATATGCCATCAACGTCGTGTCCAATGCCTCTACCGCTTCGGCACTGGCAGCCGTGACTTCCTGGCCCCATTGATCGGTATGCATGGCAGAACTCCCGTCGCTCGTTTGGTTTTGAAGGACGCTAAATCAGGTGCACCATCGCGGCAAGGCCACGGCCACTTAAATCGCCTTTTAACCTTAACTATGGCGACCATGGCGGGCCGCGGTATATGATTCCTCAACGATCACCCAACAAACGGAATTCCTCATGGCCAGTAAGAAACCTTTTCCGACGCCAGAAATCGGCGCTGTTGCGCAATTCGAACACGTCAATTACCGGGTCCCCGATCACGGCCCCGCGATGTTGTTCTTCTGTGAAGGCCTCGGATTCACACGCGACCCGACCCGTATGGTCGGCACCCGCAACATGTGGATCAACGCGGGGCGGCAGCAATTTCATATGCCGCGAGGCGAAGCGAAAACATTCCCGGGCGAAGTCGGCGTCAGTGTGCCGGACATCAAGGCTACGCACAGGAATCTAAAGCGCATCTCCCGCGAGCTAAAAGGTACCGAATTCAGCATGAAAGAGGTCGGCAAAACGCTGACACTTTCCTCTCCCTGGGGCCATATTTTGCGCGTGCATCAAGCGGGTGAGCTTTCGGGACGGATGCCGCAGGCGATCTCTTACGTAAATTTTTGGGTCCCGGTCGGCGCGGCCAAACCGATTGCCGAATTTTACGAGAAGATGGTCTTCGCGCCGTCGAAAGTCTCCAAACGCGGCAAACATGCGATGGCCACCGTCACCGTCGGCGCTAATCAACATTTTCACTTCGTCGAGAAACCGGATTTCGAGCCGGTCGAACATCCAAACCACGTGGCGATTTACGTGACCCGCTACCAGGAAATGTATGCGCAGTTCAAAGCGAAGAAGCTGCTGATGCGCCCCGATGTCGAGGAACAGTTCCGTTTCGAAAAGATCGCCAACCCGCGTACCGGCAAAGTGGTTTTCTCCTACGAGCACGAAGTCCGTAGTCTCTATCATCCGGACTATCTCAAGCCGCTCGCCAATCGGGTCCCCGTGCCCTATCTCGTTGACTAACACGATCACTTTGAAAGGAAGTTAAGCAATGTCTTCAGCTGCTCTCAGCAAATACGGCCCCGTCCCGGGCGACTACAGCCCCGAGGAATGGGAAGCACGTTGCGATCTCGCCGCGTGCTATCGCCTCGTCGATCATTACGGATGGAGCGACCTCTTTGGCACCCATATTTCATTGCGGGTTCCCGGTACCGACCATTTCCTATTGAACCCATACGGCATGCTGTTCGGAGAGATCACCGCGTCATCGTTGGTGAAAGTCGACCAAGACGGCAAAATGCTAACCGAGAGCGAATATCCGATCAATCCGGCGGGCTTCACGATTCACTCCGCGGTCCACATGGCATCGCATGAAATGAACGCTGTCCTGCATACACACACACGCGCTGGCAATGCGGTCTCCTGCATGAAAGACGGCCTATTGCCCTATCATCAAAAGGCACTGACCATTCTCGGTTTCGTCGGATATCACGATTACGAATCCGTCGCCCTCGACCATGATGAGCGCGAGCGTATCGTCAAAAGCCTCGGCGACGGCAACATTCTGGTGCTACGCAACCACGGACTTTTGACCGTCGGCGAGACCATTGGGGAAGCATTTTTCTGGATGTACCGCATGGAAGCCGCCTGCCAATACCAGGTGGATATGTTGAGCCTGAACCAGGAACTTCAGCCGCCCTCGAAGGAAGTACAGGACTTCACCATCGACATCGGTAAGAAGATCTTCGGCAAGGGCGGCAGCGCCTCGAAGAACATGCAATGGCCGGCGATGGTCCGGAAATTGGAACGCGAGTGCCTCGACGACTGGCGCCAATAAAGCTCTACTGAGACGAATATCCCCTATATCCCCTATGTCGCCATCAAAGCGGCATAGGGGATTTTTTATGGCCGCCGCGCAGATCAGCAGTCGAGCGTATTGATCCGCTCCCAATCGGTCAGATGGCGGGAATAATCATTCCACTCATCGGTTTTGATCTTTATGTATGCGGCCGCGAATTCATCACCTACGGCCGCTCTAAAGGTCTCGTTGCGTTCGAACGCGCGGATTGCATCGATCAGATAAAGCGGTAACCTCTGCGCCCGGACCGTATGGCCCTCCGCATACATGTCGATGTCCAAGCGCTTGCC
>CAXAGK010000098.1:0-10525 GCA_963968305.1 uncultured Rickettsiales bacterium
CGGCAAAGCTGGTCGATATAAAAGGCCGTCTTGTCCGTGTTCGTGGATGGCTCGGTTGGCGCAATGGCCCCATGATCGAGGCCACGCATCCGGAACAGATCGAGGTGTTGGAATGATAGACGAGAGCTGCATATCTACAGCCACACTCTGGGAACCCAATCGCCGTCAGTTCGGCGTCCTGGCCGCAGCGGGGCTTGGATCCTTTTGTGCTGGTTGCGCCGTAAATCCCGCGACCGGGGATCAACAGGTGATGTTGATGTCCGCCGATGAAGAACGTCGCATTGGAGCCGCTGAGCATCCGAAAATTTTGCAAGAATTTGGCGGCGCCTACGATGATCCGAAAGTATCTGGCTATATTGCCGCGATTGGCGGCCGCCTGGCGGCGGCAACGGAAATACCGGGCGAAAATTTCACCTTCACTGTACTGAACAGTCCGATCGTCAATGCGATGGCGCTGCCGGGCGGCTACGTATACGTAACCCGTGGGTTACTCGCTTTAGCCCAGAACGAGGCCGAAGCAGCAGGCGTTATAGGTCACGAAATTGGCCATGTCATTGCTCGGCATACGGCGGCACGGATCAGCCGCGCCCAAGTCACGCAATTTGGGCTGATTGGCTTGGCGATTCTGGGCGGGGTCGCGGGATTGCCGAGCGGTACCGGCCAAATCGCAAACTCACTGGCGTCGCTGCATCTTCGGGGGTTTTCGCGCGATCAAGAATTCGAGGCCGATACCCTGGGCATCCGTTACATGTCTCGCGCCGGATACGATGCCGGGGCGATGGCCTCATTTTTGGCCCAGTTACGGGCGCACGCCAGTCTCCGCTCGCAGATTAAAGGGGAGGCTTCCGATGCTGTCGATAGTTTCGATATCATGGCAACACATCCCCGAACCCTGGATCGCATCAAACGTGCGACAACCGCAGCCGGCCCCGTACCTGGCCACGCGCGGAATTTACACCGCAAAGTCTATCAAAGCGCTATCGACGGTATGATTTTCGGCGACGATCCAGATTTCGGCGTAATTCGAGGCCGCAAATTTTCGCATCGAGCGCTGCGGTTTCGCTTTGAGGTGCCAAAGGGGTTTACGTTGATAAATCGGCCGAACGCGGTCATTGCTCGCAATAAGCAGCTACGGTCCACGATTATTTTCGATTTGGACGGACGTCGGAGCGGCAACGCCATGACGAGTTATCTGGTCCGTGATTGGGCAAAATCCCGAATGAACGATGTCGTGTCACTCACGGTCAACGGACTCCCTGCCGCCACTGGCTGGTTCGTAACCAATACAAAGAAGGGCCAAATGATGGTGCGGCTCCTGGCGATCCGGGGCGGCCCGTCGGAAATCTTTCGCTTTATGTTTCTAACGCCGCCCGCCGTCACCGAGCGGCTGTCCGTGCCGTTCAGGCGTACGACGTATAGCTTCGGGCGCCTATCTCGCAAAGAAGCCTCCGAGATCACAGCCCTGAGGCTGACAATCCGTCGACGCCGGAACGAGAGCTTAAAATCACTCGTCCGGCGTATGCAAGTCGACACCCATGCCGATGGTTGGTTCGAATTGTTGAATGGCTTTGCGTCCGGCAATACGCCGAAACGCGGAGATGCAGTTCGCTTGGTCGTCTAGCCCCAGATCGTGCCGAAACTTACGCTTCGATCATCAAGTCACTGGGCAACTCGGTCCGCTGACTGATCGATTTCCGCAGTTTCGTCAGGGCTCGGTGCTCAAGCTGCCGCACACGTTCCTTGCTCACACCTAAAACGCGGCCCAGCTCTTCGAGCGTTGCTCCGTTTTCGGTCAAACGGCGTTTGCGGATGATTGTCTGTTCCCGTTGCGGCAATTCGCGCAGCGCTTCGACGAGCCAACGTGCACGGGTCCGGCCATCTCGGACGCTGACGACAGTTTCCTCGGAGCTCGGACGCTGATCAGCCAGGAAATCTTGCCAACTGTCTTCCGATTCATCCGAGACAGGCGCATTCAGCGATTGATCGCCGCCATTGAGGCGAATTTCCATCGCTTCTACTTCATGCACATTCACCTTCAGCTCGTTAGCGATGAATTCACGGGATTCCTCACTCAACTGCTCACCGCCGATATCGTCAATTTGCGCGCGCAGGCGTCGCAGATTGAAGAACAGCGACTTTTGCGCCGCCGTCGTACCGGTACGCACGATCGACCAATTGCGCAGAATGAAATCCTGCATGGCGGAGCGAATCCACCACGAGGCGTATGTTGAAAACCGCACGCCGCGATCCGGCTCGAAGCGTTCCGCCGCCTGCAACAAGCCGACATTGCCTTCTTGGACCAAATCGCCCATCGGCAGGCCATAGTTGCGGAACCTGGAAGCGATACTAATCACCAGCCGCGTATAAGCACGGACCAGTTTGTGCAGCGCTAATTCGTCCTGGCTGTCGCGCCACCGCTTCGCGAGATCATATTCGATCTCCCGCGACAATAGCGGCTCTTGCATTGAAGTTTTGATAAATTTGAGGTTTGCCCGCTGGGTTTGCGGATCGTCAATGTAAGCCATGCCCTCCCCTTTGGTGCCTTAGAAGGCACGCTCCCTAGGTATTTATCGTGGTTTTTAATAACTCACTGATTAACAAGGTTATTGAATCCATAAACTGGACGCAAGATAATTCGTCCGGACAAATATAGAAAATTCATCCGGACAAATTTGATGGCCGGAATTTAAGATTCTAAGCGTTCGTTAATCAGCCCTTCGGGCGTGAAACACACGGCGATCAGGTCTCCCCCAAAACCGCAACCACCATCGATCGTCACAGTATAATCGTTCTCATGGAACCCACCGTGATCAGGGTCGTATCCTCTGACGACCCTGGCAAATTGGCCGTAAGGCTTGTCGATTTGCGCAAAACTATGGCCCGTCCACCACAGCACATCGCTTTGCTCTTCGACGGGTTTGTCGGTATCGATCCCCGCATTAACGAAAAGCAAGGATTCTTCAGCGGTATAGGCAGCCCGCTTCAGCGCGCTCATGAAGGCAACATGTCCAAGGTGTTCTTGCATGGCAGCGCGAACCGCCCCCGTCCATTGCGCGATGGTTAGTGGCCCGGCGCGCTGCCCCATAATATCCGCGCTGGTATCGCCCGCATAAGCGGTTAGGGTCGCCGCCAATCCTCGCTCACCCATCCAGCTCATCACTTCCACGGGGTCGATAGCGAATTGCAGTTGCAATACCCGGTGCCACATTTCTTGCTGGCTGCCTCTCAAAGAGACCAGTTCGCCCGCATCTATGAAGGGGGGTCTCGCCAAAAACGCACGTCGGAACCTCAACAATTCATCAACGGTTCCGACAATATCAGGGCCGTAGCCTATGTAATTTCCGAGATAGACCAAGCGGTCGCCATCTTGTAGCCGCCCGCTCAATTGGTCGTGCAGCTGGCGCAGTCGGTCCACTTCACCATGAATCGAGCCAATAGCCCAAACCCGGCGAGCCTCTCGTAGAACCGCGAAGGCATTTCCGTCAGACATTCACTTCGCCGAACCGTGCCTTTGCCGAGTGCCGCCGGTGGAATCCAGTCTTTAGGCGGCTTTCAGCATGTTTTCCAATTTCTCAGTCGCCGACTCTTCATCGATATCCTCAACGGCGGCCAGCTCCCGTGCAAGCCGGTCCAGCGCGGCCTGATAAATTTGGCGTTCACTATAAGATTGATCCGGTTGATCCTCCTTGCGGTGAAGATCACGCACTACTTCGGCAATAGAGACCGGATCACCGGAATTGATTTTGGCCTCATATTCCTGGGCGCGGCGGCTCCACATGGTACGGCGAACCCGGCTGCGGCCTTTCAGTGTCTTTAACGCGCCCTTCATCTCGTCGCGCGACGATAATTTACGGAGCCCGGATTCTTTCGCTTTATCCGTTGGAACCCGCAAAGTCATTCGGTCCTTCTCAAAACTGATGACCACCAGCGTAAGTTGCGTGCCGGCGATCTCCTGATCCTCGACACCCATGACCTTGCCAACACCATGGGTCGGATAAACGACCCAGTTTCCGGTTTTAAATTCCGAGTGTTCTTTCTCTGCTTTCTTCTTCGGCACGTTCTACCTCTTCATCAATCAACACGCCTATACGCGTGTCCTCAGCACAAAAATATCCGCTGATACGCACCAGAGATATCCGAAAACTAGACGCAATCGCTAGACAGCACAGGAACCCCCATAAAGGGCCCGGCGTCGCATTTCAGAGCTTAACGACTAAGTGGCGGCCTCCAGCATTCACGTCATGACGAGCAGTATCATAACACGTCACACCACATGGTTACAGCCCCGCCAAAAATTGGCGGACGCGCTGTACCATTGATGAAACGACTAGTGCGTTCTAACTCTCGCCGGGATTCGAATCGAAATACTTCTCGAATTTGCCGGTTTCGTCCTTAAAGGTGTCCGCATCTTCCGGCGATGGGGCTTTGCGGGTGATATTCGGCCATTTCTCCGAATAATCGCGGTTTACTTCCAACCACTTCTCCGCTTCGCCATCCGTATCGGGAATAATGGCCTCGACCGGGCACTCCGGCTCGCAGACGCCGCAATCAATGCATTCGTCCGGATGGATCACCAGCATGTTCGCGCCGACGTAAAAACAATCGACCGGGCATACTTCGACGCAATCCATGTATTTGCATTTGATGCAAGTTTCGGTGACGACATAGGTCATTCAGTTCTCTCCTTCGCACTCCGAATTCGCCGGTTTCGGCCAAGCCGGCAAATTTTCATCACCGGTAACAAAACCTTCTCGTATCGCATGGATGTTCCACACAATACACCAACCGCATACAGTCAAATACAAACAAGCGACTGCGGACGCAATAGCCTCAAACGAGAATTATTCACACGGCTTGCCGTCGTTGGGAGCCAAGCCTATAAACCGCCCATGTCTGAAGACGCCCGCCGCTTCGCTCCCGCGACCGCCCGCAACCGTGATCCACTCCTGCAGGTTTTGAAATCGCTCCTGCCACAAACCGGGACGATCCTTGAAATCGCCAGTGGAACCGGCGAACACGCCTGCTATTTTTCCCCTGCCTTCGGCGATGCAATTTGGCAACCGACCGACACAGATGAGGGCGCGATTGCGAGCATTAACGCCCACCGCCAGGCCGATGGGCCCGCAAACCTCGCCTCGCCTCTGTATCTGAATGTGATGGAACCGGAATGGCCCATAAGTGCGGCCGACGCGGTGTTATGCGTCAACATGTTGCATATCGCGCCTTGGGCCTGTTGCGAAAACCTGCTCCAGGGATGCGCACATGTGCTGTCGCCGGGTGCCCCTCTGGTGCTATACGGTCCCTTCAAGCGAGACGGAGCGCACACCGCGCCCAGCAACGCGCAATTCGATCAAACGCTGCGCGGGCAAAATACCGAATGGGGAATTCGCGATATCGATGAAATCGCCAAGGCTGGGAAAGCACGCGGCTTCACGATTGAGGAACCTATCGCCATGCCATCCAACAATTTCTGCCTTGTCCTACGACAAACAAACACCGCACCCTCAAGCTGAAACCCTACCCGGCGCGCTCCCTGAATCGGTCGAGTGCGCGCCGTTCGCTTTTGGTCGGCCGCCCGGCACCGCGCGGCCTTTCGGCAACGGACGGTTCCTTTGGTTGTCGCTGAGGCGGGCTTAGATCCTTATAGAGGCCTTGCGCCTCGCTTGCCGGACCGCGTCTCTCACCGAGTGCCAGAATTTCAATGACGCGAATATCCGTTCCCTTTGGGAAGGTCAGCACGTCGCCGGATTTCACTGCGGCACCGGGCTTTCGCACGACCTCGCGATTAATCCGCAATTTGCCCGAACCCGCCAGCTTGGCCGCAAGCGTTCGGCTTTTAAAGAATCGGGCATGCCACAACCATTTATCGACCCGAATGCGCTCTTGCGAAATCGCCGTCATCTTACTTGGCGCTCGCCAGGTCGCGTAAGGACGCGAAGGGCGAATTGGGATTTAAGGGAATTCCTTTCGCACGCCGTTGTTGTTTCCGCTTCTGCTGTTTCAATCGAAACTCCGTCTGCTCCCCGGCTTTCTGCGCGGCATATCCGAGGGAGCCCATCAATTGTTCGAACTCTGTCGCGCCCAACCCGACCATCGACAGCATTTGCGGTGTGGGTACGAAAGCGCCTTGCCTCCCCCTTTTGTGGGCCGCCCGGCTCAGTTTATCGAGACATTCGAGGCGAACGGCTTTTCCACCAAACCGCCGGAACCCGAGACACGCCCAATCTTTTTGCGACAACCGGCCTGCGGCACAGGTCGCTTTCAATCCATCGCCAATCGGTGGTTTCCGCCCGGTATGAACCGACCACAATATGCGCCGCAGCGATAGCGCCGGCGCGCTCTGCAAACCTGGAAAGTAGACCAGAGTCGGGGTCATGCGGATGCCAAATTTTGACAAACGCGTGCGATCACGCTTCTCGAGTGATTGCCATTCCAGGGAATCCAAGGGGCCTGGTAACGCGCCGAGATGCTCGTACAGGCGATATACCACCCCGCGTGCCGTACCTTGCACCGTGGATTGTCGGGCATCTGTAAGCGGTTTCAGAACCTCACCAATCCGGCGATCGAACCAGGCAGCCAGATGCCTGCGAATTTGCTCTTTCATCGAATTGTCGAGGAGATCGCTGCGAACAATACGTATTTCCGGCGATACCAGTGCTTCACCCGCACCAAGCCGTGCAATGGGCACGCCTTTCCACAGTATTTTGCCACCATCGGTCAGGGCAAACGCGGTATCCGGCTGGCCCAAAAGGTCGCGCACCCGAGTCCCGATACTTTCGGCCGCCGCGCGTCGCGCCGCGGCCAAGACCGTGCGGCGCTCTGGCCCGAAATTTTCCAAGGCGACGAATTCGACCCCTTCCATGCGCCCAACCGACTGACCCTCGACAATCACATCGCCGGTCGCCGTGACGGCTGAGAGTAATTGCGTGCCCGCCCCCTTCTTGCGGTCAATGGACGCAGCACGACGGTCGACAAACCGTAGCGTCAAACGGTCGTGCAAGGCATCGGACAATCTGTCTTCGATGGCACCCGCCAACCCCTGCCAATGGACCGGATCGGCGAGCCAATCGCTGCGATGGGAGATATAAGTCCAGATCCGGATATCAGCCAATCGTCCGGTGAGCGCATCGATATCGCCGGATACATTATCGAGCCGATCCACTTGTTCACCGACCCAATCCTCCGGCAATCGCCCTGAAGTATCCGTCAGATGGAGATATACTTGGCTTAAGAAGGCCGCATGGTGATCCGGCATAATCTTGCGGAAATCAGGAATCTGACAAACGTCCCATAACAGCCGCACGGCGCCCGGATTGGACGCGCGCGCCGCTACCGTCTCATCCTTCGCTAGCGCCGCCAGCGCGGCTTGATCCTCCGCCTCGCGGGCCCGCGACAACTCAGGCCGTCGCGGGCCATGACCCAGGCTCCGCAACAATAACTTCGGCGAGCCAAAATTGAGATCTCGGCTACGCCAGAAGATTTTTTTCACGGGATCGAAGCGATGCGCCTCGACGGATTCGATCAATTCTGGGGGCAATGGACCGTGCCCGGCCGTGGTGCCGAAGGTACCGTCATTCATATGTCGCCCGGCACGCCCGGCGATTTGGCCGACTTCGCCCGGGGAGAGCATCCGCGAATGCCGTCCGTCGAATTTCCGCAATCCTGAAAATGCCACATGATTGACGTCCATGTTCAGGCCCATTCCGATGGCGTCCGTGGCGACCATATAGTCGACCTCACCAGCTTCGTACATCGCAACTTGGGCATTGCGGGTGCGGGGTGAGAGAGCGCCTAAGACGACTGCAGCACCCCCTCTTTGCCGACGGATACGCTCCGCCAATTCGTAGACTCTATCAACGGAAAACCCGACGATGGCGCTGCGGCGCGGCAATCGGCTTAGATTCGCGGCACCCGCATAGGATAGAGTGGACATCCGCACGCGTTCGTCGATTCGGATGCCTGGAATGAGCGCCCGTAGAATCGGCGCCATTGTATCCGATCCCATGAAGACGGTCTCCGACAGACCACGGGCGTGCAGTAGCCGGTCGGTAAAAACATGTCCCCTATCGATATCAGCACAGAGCTGGATCTCATCCACCGCGAGAAACTCCACCGCCCGATCCAAGGGCATCGATTCGGCGGTACACACAAACCATCGTGGATTCGGTGGGATTAGTTTTTCTTCGCCTGTAATCAGGGCGACGGATCTGGCGCCTTTCAACGCGACGATACGGTCGTAATTTTCACGCGCCAGCAATCGCAGTGGGAATCCGATCATGCCACTAGCATGACCGAGCATCCGGTCGATCGCGAAATGGGTTTTCCCAGTATTCGTCGGACCAAGAACTGCCCGCACAGTCCCAGCTTCTTGGTCGGTATTCCAAGATATGTCGAAACTATGGGCGTGTTTTCGACCGCGCAACGGTGCACTCCGGCGGCGTACGGTTCAGTGACATCAAACCGTACGCCGCGGAATAATCAGCAAATTATCAGATGTTCGACTTTACCCAGTCCTCAAGCTGACTTTTCGGCAAGGCGCCGACTTTCGTCGCTGCGACATCGCCGTCCTTGAATAGCATCAGGGTTGGAATGCCCCGGACCCCGAATTTCGCCGGTGTCGATGGGTTGTCGTCGATGTTCAATTTCGCAACGGTCAATTTGTCAGCCAAATCGCTGGCGATTTCTTCCAAGGCTGGACCAATCATCTTGCAGGGTCCGCACCATTCGGCCCAAAAATCCACAAGAACGGGACCGTCGGCTCCCAAGACGCTGGTTTCAAAATCGTCGTCGCTGACCTGCACGGTGCTCATACTATGATCCCTTCGGTAATGATGGCGTTCACGCGGTATGGCGGATCGCTCTATTCTTGTCTTTGAATCTAAGAAGCCGGTGTGTGCCGGTCAAGGAGGCCGTCGCAAATAGGCATCAATATCGGACCTTCTGTCCACAATAACGCTGCGCAGAATTTACGCTCGGGCCAAACCGCACTCAGCAGCATACGATATATTGCCATTTGGCGCAGATATATTTGCGGAACCTGATCGGCGGCGGGTGGTATGGGCCGCATCGTTTTATAGTCGACCACAAAGACTTCCTCGTCGGTGACCACCAATCTGTCGACTTGGCCGCTCACCGTTTCGATATCCCCTCCGAAACTAACATTACCGGTCAACGCGACTTCCGCACGGCTATCGGCCCCGAATATCACCTCAAATTCAGGGTGTTCCAGCACGTTCATCACTTCAGCAGTCAAGGCTTCGATGTCATCATCAACGAGTTCGTGAAGGGGGCGGGCCAGAAACTTACGGCAAATTTCACCGCGCTGATCCGGTGCAGCCGTCGGCAAAAATTCGAGCAAGCGGTGCACCAGCAAACCACGCCGAAATCGATTGGTCCCAGAAACATCAATGGGAGAGCGGACTGACGGCTCCTGCGTACTGGGCCGCGTCGGGGCCAATGGTTGCGGTGGCGTCGGTTCTTCCGGCGCGGCTTGATGGGCCCATTCGAGTAGCTTTACAGGCTCAGACAGGACTGCATCGGATGTTTTTGACGAATCGGGAACATCAGGATGATGTGTCGCCATCGCATATCCATCACCGATCCAAGCGTCAGGAGTTATATGCGAGAAATCGAACTCATGCGGCTCACCAATACGCTCCAGTCCGGCAAGTACCAAATTATACCAACAATTGGGTGCCGGCTCGCTACGGCGCCGGGCACCGCAAATATAGAGACGGTCCTCCGCCCGTGTCATGGCGACATACAACAACCGTTTATATTCCTCGGTTTCCGCTTGCATCGCCGCCTCCCGCGCGGTGCGTGCCACGGCCGCTTCCATGGCCCTGCGCGGTGCCCAGAGCGGGATACCGTCGGCCCAATAAATCACGGGCCGGCCACCGGTACCGCCGCCCGGCGCCGAGATTGTATCGGCGAGAATGACGATCGGTGCCTGCAATCCTTTCGCGCCGTGGACGGTCATGACCCGAACCTCATCGCGGTCGCTCTGCTCCAGATCGCGTTTCACCTCGGTATCTTCCGCGCCCACCCAATGCAAAAACCCTTGTAGCGACGGCACAGCGGTTCGTTCGTATGAGAGGGCAAGGTTGAGAAACTCATCGAGCGGGTCTTCCGCTTCCACACCGAGGCGGGCAATCATCGATTGCCGGCCACTTTTGTCAGTCACCGATGGCCGCGTTAAAATATCGGCGAGAAGCTCATAGGGAGGGATAAAATCAGCGCGCGCCAACAGCGCAGCCAGCCAATTCCGAGCCGCCGCCATGCGCGGATCTTCCGCCGAGGCCGCGATAAGGCGTCGCCACAGGCTGTGCGCGCCGCGATCATAGGACAGTGCGAACAAATCCTCGTCGTCGAAGCCGATCAGCGGGCCCTTCAAGACCGTCGCCAGGGTCAAATCGTCGTCCGGCAACAGCAAAAAATTCGCCAGTGCCATCAAATCCATGACCGCAAGCTGCTCGGTGAGAACGAGACGGTCGACACCCGCGACCGGCACGCCGATCTCCTTCAA
>CAXAGK010000099.1:0-10512 GCA_963968305.1 uncultured Rickettsiales bacterium
GGTCAAGAGTGAGAGCGGTGCCTACACTGAATTTCAGGCCTACCTTCCTGTCGTCGACAAAGAAAATAGTACTAACCATTTGGAAGCGGTGGATGGCGAAACAGAAATTCAGTAAACTGTGCCTTCCGACAATACTAATGGAATATTAATATTTTCGGGAATAGAGATGCATTGGAAGGCTTTGGCGCTTTCGCGCCGTTTCGGAAAATTCTTGGGAAGCGAATAAATATCGGAAGCGGGGAAAAAGTTTTTACGGCTGAGCGATATAATAAATGGCGTGAATTTTCGATGGCGGTGAAGGCTCCAGGTGCTTCTTCCGGCGGCGAT
Organism: uncultured Rickettsiales bacterium; assembly: GCA_963968305.1. Taxonomy (GTDB): domain Bacteria; phylum Pseudomonadota; class Alphaproteobacteria; order UBA8366; family UBA8366; genus UBA6544. The sequence continues at coordinate 328 of CAXAGK010000099.1, forward strand.
TCTCCATCGGTCGACAATGCAGAGGTTCTCATTGCTATTGAAGAGCTCCGTGCCCTTTTCGTTCGATACGTACTTCCATTCTCGCCACGGATCGCCTCGCGTGATATACGCGGCAAAACCTCCGGTAATTGGGAAACGTCGCATTAAATGAAACTTGAGCAAATAGCGGAAGCGTTAGGCGGTACGGTCGTCGGCGATGCGTCTTTGGAAGTTGGACGCGCGGTACATCCGAACGAAGCAGAGACCGACCGTGACCTCGCGTTGGCGATGGATGCGGGGCTCGTGGATTGTCTCGCGACCAGTCCGGCGAGGGCGGCAATTGTACGAGAAGGGGTGGAAATTCCCGAAGGCGTCGTTGACGGTTATGTCACGGTAGGTAGGTCCCGCTACGCTATGGCAGGCATCACACAGGTTTTCGAACTTCCAGTTCACTCCGAAGACGGTGTTCATCCGAGCGCTGTCATCGCTCTAGGCGTAACGCTGCCTGCGAACGTGCGCATTGGAGCCTTGGCGTATGTTGGACCCGGCGCTGAAATTGGGGCCGGCACAGTTGTCATGTCGCAAGCGACCATTGGGGCAAATGCTCGTATAGGTGTTGACTGTCTCATTCACCCGGGTGCACGAATTGGCGAGCGAGTCGTGTTGGGTGCGCGGGTCATCGTACATCAAAACGCCAGTATCGGCGCGGATGGCTTCAGTTTCGTGACGCCGGAGCCGGGCAGTGTTGAATCGGCTAAAGCAACGGGCCGCGTAGAAGCCACGAATACGGAAATCGTAAGAATTAATTCGATTGGTACGGTCATTCTAGGTGACGATACGGAGATCGGTGCATGTACGTCGATCGACCGGGGAACAGTCAGTGCGACGCGGATCGGCCGCGGTACGAAATTGGATGATCTTGTGATGATCGGTCACAACGTCCAAATCGGTGAGAATTGCATGCTCTGCGGTCAATCTGGTGTTGCTGGTAGTTCGATACTCGGCGACAGAGTAGTTTTAGCGGGCAAAGTAGGTGTTGCGGATCATTTAGAGATCGGGGATGACGCTGTTGTCGGTGGGGGGGCTGGTGTCGCCGGTAATCTGCCGGGCCGTGAAGTTTATCTCGGGACGCCAGCTATGAAGAAGAAGGATTTTATTAAGCAGGTTATTATGCTTCGACGCTTCGAATCGATGTTCACTGAACTACTGCGACTTAAAAAGCGGTTCGCCGGTATTGAAACGCCCGGGAAAAAAAGCTAACGAAGCCGTGCATCGGTCGTCCACATATTTCTTATTAATTTGATACTGACGATCCGGGGGGAATGAATGACAAGCGTGGAAAGCGACATCTTTGAAATAATAGCCGACAAGGCAGCGGTCGAACGTGAGAAAGTCATCAGCAATGCCAGTTTGGAAGAACTTGAAATCGCATCACTCGATGTGGTCGAAATAATTTTCGCCATCGAAGAAAAATTTGATATTCACGTTCCATTCAATGCCAACGACCAAGATTTAGAGTTCGATACGGTCGGAGATGTGGTAAAAGCCATCGAGAATTTGATCAAGGAAAACGACGGCGTGGCGGACTGAACTGCGCTCGACGAACTTCCGTCAATTTAAAGAGTATTCGTATGAATAGAGTGGTTATTACCGGTCTCGGGGTGATCTCCGCTGCTGGCCACAATGCTGCGGACTTCTGGGATAAAGTGAAGAACGGGCGGTCCAGCATCGGCAAAATTACGACTATTCCAACGGATACGCTGACGGTTCGGATCGGCGCGGAAGTCGCAGGATTTGAACCGCAAGAGTATTTCGAAAAGCGACAGCTTGGGATGCTGGATCGCTTTTCGCAATTCGGGTTGGTTGCGGCGCGCGAAGCTGTGGCGGATTCCGGTGTTTCCTTTGAAGGCGAAGCGGGTGAACGTTCCGCCTCGATCATTGGATCGGGTGTTGGTGGCCAAACCACGCTTGACGCTAGCTACTGGGCAATATACGCCGAGAAGAAGACGCGGGTTCATCCCTTTACGGTGCCTCGTTTAATGATCAATGCGGCGACCAGTCATATCACCATGGAACATGGGATCAGAGGTCCGGCTTTTTCGGTGGCTAGTGCGTGTTCTTCCGCCAATCATGCGATGGGCCAAGCGTATTTGATGGTTCTTAGTGGAATGGTGGACACGGCGGTAACCGGCGGTGTGGAAGCGACGATAACCGTTGGCACAATGAAGGGCTGGGAAGCCTTACGCGTTATGGCGAGCGATACGTGTCGTCCCTTTTCCAAGGGCCGGAATGGCATGGTTCTTGGCGAAGGTGCGGCGGTATTCGTTTTTGAATCCTTAGAGAAAGCGAAAGCGCGGGGTGCCAAGATTTATGCGGAGGTCGCAGGTCACGGATTCAGCTCTGACGCCATGGATATCACTTTGCCGGACGTAGGCGGCGCTGCGCGAGCGATTGCCGGTGCATTGAAGAATGCAAAGCTAAATCCCGAAGACGTCGACTATGTGAACGCTCATGGTACGGGTACGGCGGCGAACGATGTGACGGAAACCAAGGCGCTTAAGCAGGTATTTGGTGATAACGCATCGAGTCTGCCTATATCTTCGACGAAATCGATGATCGGACATGCGTTGGGCGGTGCCGGGGCTCTGGAGCTTGCGGCCGTTGTCTTGGGGATGCGTGACGGAATAGCACCGCCGACGGCGAACTATGTTGAACGCGATCCGGAATGTGATCTCGACTACATTCCGAATGAGCCGCGTGAGATGGAGATTAATGCCGCCATTTCAAATTCCTTTGCATTTGGCGGATTAAATGCCGTGATGGCGGTCAAGAAATTTTCATAGTCTGATTTGTCAGAAAGTGGCTGTCCGCCATTCTTCCAATACGTCCCGGTCTGCTTCTCCAGATTGATGGCGCTCCTTTAGGTTGTTGAACTCCGATACGTCGGTCAATCGCGCCAGCGCCCATACGGCCATCGCCCGGACGAGGGGAGAAGGGTCGTCGAGAAGAATTGTTACTTCACCCGCAAGTGAGCGATCGCCTGTGTTGCCGGCGGCGATCAAGGTATTCCGTATGACCCGATCTCTTCCTGTGCGCTTTACCGGTGATTTACTGAACATCCTGCGAAACTCCCCATCGTCCAATCGAAGGAGGGTCGAAATCGCCGGTCTGTCCAGATTATCGCGAGGGAGAAAGTCGGGTTCAATAGTTGTGCGGGCAAATTTATTCCACGGACAAACGGACAAACAGTCATCGCACCCATAGATCCGGGTCCCCATCGCAGCACGGAATTCCGGCGCGATATGCCCCTTATGCTCAATCGTAAGATACGAAATGCATTTTCGTGCATCCAATTGATAGGGCGCGATGAATGCGTTCGTTGGACAAATATCGAGGCATTTGTGACATGTCCCGCAGCGATCGGGCTCTGAAGTGTCCGGAGGTAGTTTGAGGGTCGTATAAATCTCGCTCAAGAATAACCAGGATCCGAATCCTCGTGAGACGACATTGGTATGCTTCCCCTGCCAACCGATGCCGGCGCGTTGGGCGATCGGCTTTTCCAATACCGGCGCGGTATCGACGAATACCTTCACGTCGCAGTCAAAGGTCTCACACATCCATTGGCCGATCCGCCTCAGACGTTTTTTCATTACGTCGTGGTAATCACGATTGCGCGCATAAACAGAGATATTTCCCTGGGAATTTTCTTTGACCTCGTCCAAGCGCTCGTGTGGCAAGTGATCGGGCCCGTAATTGACCCCGAGAACGATGATCGTCTCGACCTCCGGCCACAAACTCCGCGGCGATTTACGTCGATCCGCGTGTGTTTCTAGCCACCCCATATCGCCGTGATAACCACGCTCAATGAACGCCTCCAATCGTTCGCCGCTCCGGTGTCCGATATCCGGGTCCGCGAAACCGACGATGTCGAATCCTTCGGTCGAAGAGCGTTCTTGGATTTCGCATTTGATTTGATCGGCGGAATTCATCCTCTTCCGCGATACGGCGCGACGCCGGTTTCCGGTACCCATAAATTCTGCGGAAGGTCGCCGCATTGATAGAAAATATCGATGGGGATGCCGCCCCGAGGATACCAATACCCCGCAATTCGAAGCCATTTCGGGGCAAGCAGAGCACTCAAGCGCTTGCCGATTGAAACCGTGCAATCCTCGTGAAATGCCGCATGGTTCCGAAACGACGCCATGAAGAGTTTCAGTGATTTGCTCTCCACAATAGATTGGGCAGGAGCGTAATCAATTACGAAATGCGCGAAATCCGGTTGTCCGGTAACCGGACATAACGAGGTGAATTCCGGGCAGGTAAAGCGGATCAAATAGTCCACATCTTCGTGAGGATTCTGAACGGCCTCTAGAGTGGCGTCTTCAGGTGATTGCGGTGCCTCGACCGAGCGGCCGAGTTGCGTGAGATCATTGTGCTTAATATCGGACATGGGCGGTATGTTAGCGGAGGACGAGTGGCCCCGTCACGTGGCTTCGTTCGGGTGCAGAAGGCAACAATCACCATAGGAGTAAAACCGGTAAGCTTGGTCGATCGCGTGAGCGTAAGCGGATTTCATCCTCTCCGTTCCGCTAAATGCGGAGACCAGAACAAACAATGTAGATTTTGGGAGGTGAAAATTGGTCAGGAATAGGTCCACGGCCTTAAAGCGATATCCCGGCGCGATAAACACGTCGGTTTCACCTTCGAACGGGAGAATTTCTCCAGTGCCTCGCGCTGCGGTTTCAAGCAGTCGGAGAGACGTCGAACCGACCGCGACGACACGACCTCCCTGTGCCCTGGTTTGATTAATTAGCGCTGCTGTTTCAGCCGATAAGACACCGTATTCGGCATGCATGCGGTGATCTTCAATCGTCTCGCTCTTAATCGGCAGAAAGGTACCAGCGCCAACATGAAGCGTGACGTAGGAGCATTCAATGCCGTGGGTATTCAGCGCTTCAAAGAGGTTGTCGGTAAAGTGCAGTCCAGCGGTGGGCGCTGCAACTGCTCCGGCATTGCGAGCATAAATCGTCTGGTAGTTCTCCCCATCGGTTGGTCGGTTACCATCAACGCGTGCGATATACGGGGGAAGGGGCATTTCTCCATGAGTGTGAAGCGAGTCCATCAAGGCGTCGGTCGTCGATGTCATCTCCAACAGAACTTCACCGCCATCACGCTTTTCGAGTAACGCCGCTGAAAACCCGTCGGCGAAATCAATTGTGTCACCGACGCGCAACCGCCGTCCGGGACGGGCAAACGCGTACCATTGGTTTCCGTCCACGGGTTTATGAAGAGTCACTTCAATATTGGCATCACCGCGTTTGCCGTGAAGCCGGGTGGGAATCACGCGGGTATCGTTCAGAACCAGCAGGTCGCCCGGCAGCAAGAGGCTGGGGAGGTCCAGCACTGCTCCATCTCGCAGGCGGTCCGAAAACACCTCAAGAAGGCGCGAGGAATCGCGTGGAAAGGCGGGTTCTTGGGCGATCCGCTCGGTCGGCAGATCGAAGTCGAAGCTGTCGGTGCGCATTCGGAAGCCTGGAGATCTAACGTTGCTTCTGCAATTCACGCCATATCCAGGGAGTATCGAAATTCCCTTTCCAAAGGTCGTGTTTCTTTGCTTTTGCTTGTGTCTGGATTCTTGCGAAACGCGGTTCCGTACTGAGCGCCCAGCCTGTATGGACCATATTCTGTGACAGATCGAAACCGCCGGCTTCGCAAGAACCGATAATGCAGGATTTTTGTTTCATGCCGCTGCTACATTTAACGTTCGAGCCGGCGGTCAAATCCATGAGTACCGTTTTGGCGATATGGCCGCAATCGTAATCGCGGCGGTTACCATGTTTGCAAATCTGCCCGATTTCCGGCGCATCGATGCCTTTAAGGCAATAAGTGGTTTTGCCAACACGGATCATGTCACCGCTGAGCACTTCAAATGACGTTGCGCTGTCGGCGGAGAGGGTTTGTACGTCCATCAAAAAAACGAACGTGAATATTACAGGGATAAGTGCCGTTCTAACTGTTGAGGTAATGCTCGAGAAGGTCGATGACCGCATTCTTTGTTTCCTCCTCCAAGCTGGCGAATCCGTCTGTCTTTAAAATGGACCGCCTCAAGTTCGCTTGGTCGTTGTGCATAATTGATGATCGAGCGCGCTAAGCCTTCACCGACAATCGCTGTTAAATCGTCAGAAAAACTCTTCAGCGCTTTGCGTGTCGTATCGTCCATAAACACATTCAAGCATTGTGGAGCCTTTCAATCCAGATGTTCGATTATGGCTGCATTTGGACCGAATTCAGCCATTGTTGTTTCGGGACCTAGCGCGCGTCATAGTGCGATCAACATTAATATTCTGATAACTTGTGAGAGCGACACCTTGGTTGACTTTTCGCTATATGATTACCTCGTGATAGCTGCATTTTTTCTCTTATGGGCTGGATACAGCCGCTATTTGGGAAATTTGTCCGCTGTAAGAATAAATCTTGTTTCCGTAATGGCGGGTCGTCGGCAGGCTTGGATGGAGCATATGTTGACCCGCGACAACAGAATGGTCGACATTCAGATTTTGCGAAGCCTTGGTGGTAGCGCATCGTTTTTCGCGTCCACCTCAATTCTCGTGTTGGCGGGATTGATCGCTGTCTTGGGCGCAACAGATAAAGCTATTGAATTGCTACGTGACTTTCCTTTTTCGATCTCCGTAAGTCGGGAATTATGGGAAGTAAAGGTACTGACGCTTATCGTTGTGTTTATCTATGCATTTTTCAAATTCGGTTGGGCTATGCGGCAACTGAATTACTGCTCGATTATGGTGGGGTCAGTCGGCTCTAGTGACATTGTGACGGAAAACGACCGCGAGAGAGCGAAAAATGCGGAGAATGTAGCCACCATCGCATCGGTGCATACAAATCAAGGCATTAGGTCTTATTACTTCGGCCTGGCATTGCTCGCATGGCATATCCATCTGTTCGCTTTGATCGCATCAACGTTGACCGTCGTTTTGGTACTATATCGGCGTGAATTTGATTCGCGTACCTTGCGTTTGATCGTCATGGATCAATCGGATAAGCAGAGAAAAAAATGAACGAACACGGCCTTAACAGCCTTCTCACTGTGGAAGAAATGGCGCGTGCCGATGCCATGGCGATCGCCGCCGGCGTTTCCGGAGAAGCGTTGATGGAAGTCGCGGGAAAAGCAGTCGCGGATACGGCATTGCAAAGCGGATTTGAGCGCATCGCCGTCTTGTGCGGACCGGGGAACAACGGTGGCGATGGTTTCGTGGCGGCACGGTATCTTCGCGATGCCGGGAAGCAGGTTCGACTCGGTTTCTTGGGATCGGTTGATGATCTGAGAGGCGATGCGAGAAAAAACGCCGATAAGTGGAACGGCGTAACGGAAACACTGTCTCCGGATATTTTGAAGAATGCTGATTGCGTAATCGACGCTATATTCGGGGCCGGACTCGCAAGGGATCTCGACGGTGTCGCGCGGGAGACTATCGAAGCGATTGGCACCCGTTTTTGTATCGCTGTCGATGTTCCAAGCGGCGTTCACGGCAATACCGGCGAAATCATGGGAACTGCCCATAAAGCTGATAAAACCTTAACGTTCTTTCGGCTAAAACCGGGGCATCTTTTATTTCCGGGGCGGGAGTATTGCGGTGATGTTGAGCTTGTTGATATCGGTATTCCCGAATCCGTCTTGGATGAAATTTCTCCGACGCATTGGCGCAACGCGCCGGATGTGTGGGAAACAGGATTTCCGTGGCCTAGTTTCAACGATCACAAATATTCGCGCGGGCATGCCATCGTCGTGGGCGGTGCCGACATGACCGGCGCCGCACGGTTAGCGGTACATAGCGCTATGCGGGCCGGGGCAGGGATCGTAACAGCGGCAGTCCCGCCGGAAGCTGCGACTATATACAAACTGAGCTTGCCGGGTGCTATAATTCGTTCGGTTCGAGACACGGGTACGTTTCGGGAATTGATTGAGGATCCCCGAGTTTCTGTTTGTCTGATTGGCCCCGGAAGTGGCGTGAACGTGGCGACGCGGGAGAAAACCCTCGCTGTATTGCGCCAAGGGTTGCCTGTGGTTCTAGATGCCGATGCGCTGAGTGTCTTTGAAGAGACGCGAGATTTATTGTTTTCCGGTGTTCAAAGTCCCTGTTTAATGACGCCGCATAAGGGAGAGTTCGATCGCTTGTTCGAAGTTAGTGGGGACAAGGTTTCGCGAGTGCGCGAGGCTGCACGGCGGAGCGGTGCGACGGTACTTCTAAAAGGTGCGGATACGGTTCTAGCGGCGCCGGATGGCCGCGTGGTGGTGAATGATAATGCCCCCGCCGATCTAGCGACCGCTGGTGCCGGCGATGTGTTAGCCGGATTAGCGACCGGCCTTATGTCTCAAGGTCTCGATCCGTTTGAAGCTGGAAGTATCTCTGCTTGGTTACATGGTGAAGCGGCCCAGGCGATAGGACCTGGGTTAATTGCTGAAGATCTACCGGACGCACTTCCTGGTGTTCTAAGGTCTTTAAAAGAGAAGGAACGAGCATCCGAATGACTGAAGCGGCAACACTCCTCCAACGTCTCAGGGGCGCATGGCGCGATATTACAGTTTCGATCTCGGGGAATATGAAACCTGATTTGTCGTCGACGAGCGATATCGACCACCTTCGCGAGCAAATGCAATCTTGTCTGGAGGCACGCGGCGGGGAAGTTTCGGCACGCAGTCGTGCCGCCACACTTGGGCAGACATATCTCGAACTCGATCGGAAAGGGCGTGAGCGATTTCTCAAAGTATTGGCCGAAGATTTCGGTATCGATGAAGAAGCCGTCAATTGTAAACTGACCGCACTTCAAGAAGCAAAACCTCATGAGCGTGCGACTAGCTACGCTGATTTACGCCGTTCTTTAGAGCCAGGAAGAATTAAATTATTAATGCAATTCAATGGCTTGCCAGAAGGTGTGAAGTTTCTCGTTGATCTGCGTGCCGACCTTACCCGTTTGACGCGGAAAAGCGCTGCCTTCCGGTCCCTAGATAATGACCTACGCCAATTATTGACCTCTTGGTTTGATATCGGGTTTCTCGTACTGCAACGTATAGGTTGGGATTCACCGGCCAGCCTCTTGGAAAAATTGATCGCATATGAGGCGGTTCACGAAATTCAAAGTTGGGACGACCTGAAAAACCGTCTCGATTCCGATCGACGTTGCTTCGCGTTCTTCCACCCAAGGATGCCGGAAGAGCCATTGATATTCGTTGAAGTAGCGTTGGTGAACGGTTTGGCTGGAAACGTTCAAGAATTATTGGATAAGGATGCGCCGGTGATCGATCCGAACGATGCGGACACCGCCATTTTCTATTCAATCTCGAACGCGCAAAAAGGTTTGGCCGGGATCAGTTTCGGTGGATTCTTAATTAAACGCGTGGTCGATGTCCTGCAGGGTGAATTCCATGGTCTAAAAACGTTTTCAACCCTGTCACCGATTCCAGGATTTCGTAATTGGCTGGATGAATCATTATCCGGTGAGGAAAAATTGCTTTCTGATAGTGAAATTTCAAACTTGCGTGAAGCCACATCGATAACGGAGGAAGCGGGGAACCCGTTACAAGTAATTCTCGCAACCGCGAACTGGTTAGAAGAAGAAGCAATTTGCGACGTTGTCGAGCCGGTATTGATGCGTCTTTGCACCCGTTATCTTCTGAAGGAGAAAGGCCGAGGCGGACGGGCGTTAGACCCGGTGGGACATTTCCATCTGACTAACGGTGCGCTTGTCGAAAGGCTCTGCTGGATGGGTAATGCGACAGAGCCTGGAATGGAACGCTCTTATGGCCTTATGGTAAATTACTTGTATAGACTCGATAAGATCGAAGAGAATCATGAAGTGTATACGGGTGACGGTAAGATAAAGGCTTCTACAAATGTTAGTCGTCTTTTGAAGACTTGATGCTATAATACTAAAAGCGCGACATTGAAACACGGCGTTTAATACAAGGTGGCCAAAGAGCCACGGGGAGCACGGAATGCCGCAGAGTGTCTTAAAATTGCACGGGAAAACCTGTGCAACATTGTTGAGTAATCGCAAGAGCGATGCCTTAAGCATGTTTATTAAACGCGGTCGCAAGGTCGAGTTTGTGAAGTGTGGATCGCTGTTCCATCGCACACATGCCGATAAATCAGTTGAAACGGCGCGTGTAATCGGGATGAGAACTGATAGTTA
>CAXAGK010000100.1:0-10488 GCA_963968305.1 uncultured Rickettsiales bacterium
GGTCTCAAGGACTCGTGGCTTTAGCTCGAATTCCATCTGCGCGAGGGAGACGTTGACTTCGTCCCCATCGTCCTCGTCTTCTTCTTCGGTCTCTTCGCCTGCCGCTTTCTCTTCGCTTTCTTCACCTTCGGCTTTTTGCTCGCTCTCCTCGCCTTCTTCCTCTTCTGCCTCATCGCCGTTCTCCACGGCTTTGAGCATATTTTCGTCGGGCTCGTCGCCGCCGTAGGTCGCATCCAGATCGATGACGTCCCTGAGCAGCAAATCGCCTTCCACCAACGCATCGTGCCAATGGGCGATCGCGCGCATGGTCAGCGGGCTTTCGCACAAGGAGCCGATCATCTTCTCGCGGCCGGCCTCAATGCGTTTTGCGATGGCGATTTCACCTTCGCGGGAGAGCAACTCGACACTACCCATCTCACGCAAATACATGCGGACCGGGTCGTCGGTACGGCCGATATCATCGTCGTTCAAATTGCCGGCCGGACGAATGCTGGTAGACCCGTTGTTGTCTTTGGGTTCGCTGGCTTCTTCGGATTCTTCGTTCTCGACGACATTGACGCCCATTTCAGAGAACAGGGTCATGACGTCTTCGATTTGCTCGGACGCAGAATCATCCGGCGGCATGACGGCATTCAACTCGTCGATGGTGATATAGCCGCGTTCCTTACCTTTCGCGATCAGCTTCTTGACCGCGGCGGTCACGCTATCCATCAACGGCCCGTCGCCGGCCGCTTCATTTTGGTCGCTGGCTTCGCTTTCGCGTACTGCTGCTTTCGTCGCCATTCGAATTCGCCCTCATCACAGGTCGTTTAATCAGTTTTACCCGATGCGTTCTGCACCGCGCGGCCCTTCATCCCCAGTCGCGACGCTTAATCCGCGCCGTCTTCTGCTTCCGCGGATTCCCGAACGATATCCCCCCGTTGCAAGAACCTAGCGTAACTTTCTTCCGTGCCTTCGCGCGCTGCTTCGCGTCCGAACGCCCGTAAATCGGCCTTCTGCCGCTGCTGGTGGAACTGGGTCAAAACCTGACCCACGCCCTCCCGCGCCACCTCTAGCGGCGCATCGAAACGTGCGAAAGCGCCGTGTTCGAAAACACTGCGATCCAGCACGTGCGACAGAATATCCGCGAAACCGCTATCACAGAGGTGGCTATGTAGCACCTGTCCGTCAAGGTCCGGGTTCGCAGCGAAGATGACATGAAGCTCAGCGCGCAATTTGTCAAGGTTCGGTTCAAGGGAAACATCGATTAGCGCCTCGCCGAATTCGTCGATCAAGGAGGGATGATTGATCAGCGCAGCCATCAAAAGGCGTTGCCAAAGCGTGCTGGACGCCACCGCCGCAAGATTGGTGCGGGGGCGCGTCTCAACGACTTGCCACCTGCCGTCCCGTCGGCTGCGCAGTCCCGGCCGCCGCGCCGGCGGTGTTGTGCGTTCGTCAAACAGATTGCGATATTGCTCGCGTACGATGGGATCAGCGACCTGCGAGGCTTTTTGTCGCAACCGAGCTTTAAGGCCTGCCATCCGCTCTGGTGTGTCGGTAGGCCCAGCATCGCGCTCCATCTCCCAGATCACCTCGGCGAGCGGCCGCGCGGCGTCCAAGATCGTTCGCAGGGCGGCTGGACCCTGGTTTGTCAGCAGGCTGTCTGGATCCTCGCCTTGCGGCAAAAATGCGAAACGGATGGATTTCCCAGGCTTCAGAAGCGGCAAGGCACGCTCTGCGGCGCGGCCAGCCGCGCGTTGTCCCGCATTATCGCCGTCGAAGCAAAGCACCGGTTCTTCCACCAGTTTCCAAAGTGCCTCGATATGTTCTTCGGAGAGCGCGGTGCCGAGCGGAGCCACCGCCGCTGGAAATCCACCGCGAGCCAGACCGATCACATCCATATAACCCTCGGCCACGATAACTTCCGATGCGTCGCGGCTGGCTTCCCGCGCCAAGGCTAAATTGTAAAGTGTGCGCCGTTTGTCGAAGAGCGGCGTATCGCGGGAGTTGAGGTATTTCGGCTCGCCGTCACCCAGAACTCGTCCGCCAAAGGCGATCACCCGACCACGGCCGTTGGCGATCGGAAACATCGCTCGGCCCCGAAAGAAGTCATAGGGTGCGCGTCCATCGTCGGGCGCGGTCAGCAATCCCGCATCCAGCAGCGTCTTCGCCTCGAACCCCTGCCTCTGGAGGTCGGCAGAAAGACGGCTTGCTTCGCCGCGCGACACAGGCGGCGCGTACCCCAAGCGAAATTTTGCGATGATCTCCGAATCGAGGCCGCGCGCAGTGAAATAATCGAGCGCGACCTTTCCCTCCGGTCCGCGCAATCGCTGTTCGTACCAAACCGTGGCCGCCTCGACTGCTTCCAGGAGGCCGCCCCGTTGCTTTTCGCGTTGAACTTCTTCCGGCGACGATCGCGGCACTTCCATGCCGGCGGCTGAGGCCAAGCGCTCTACGGCCTCTGGGAAAGTCAGGTTTTCGGTCTCGATCACGAAGCTGATAGCGTCGCCGTGCTGCCCGCAGCCGAAGCAATGATAAAAACCCTTCTCTTCGTTCACGGTGAAAGAGGGGGATTTTTCCTTATGGAAAGGGCACAACCCGGTATGTTCGCGCCCGCGTCGCTGAAGATTGACCTTGCGTCCCACAAGATCGACAAGCGCCGTCCGATTGCGCAATTCGTCGAGGAAACGGGTGGGAAAGCTCATCTCTTGTGAAGCACCTTCTTGTAGACGAACCGGGCCATGCTTTCGCGGATGTATCGCGGGCTTTCGCCTAATTCGAAAGTATATCCGAAGGAACGGTCCTCCGGGGGAAATTGTCGCCTGCGTTTAAGAAAGCGCGGCCTTTGCCATCACACCCGCTTTGCCAAAATCCATGGCGCCCGGATGGCGTTCCCGCAGGGTGGCCATCACTGTTCCCATTTCCTTGAGGCCGGATGCACCGGTCTCCTGAATGATTGTGGTCACGGCCTCCTTGATGGCGTCTTCATCCATCTGATCCGGCAAGAAGCGTTCAATCACAACGATTTCGTTCGCTTCCCGGTCGGCCAAATCCTGGCGCCCGCCCTTGGTATACATCTCGATGCTCTCGCGCCGCTGTTTGATCATCGTCTGCAGCAGGGCCTGGATGGCGTCGTCATCCACGGGTTGGTTGTCCCCACCCTTGCCGCGCGCCGCGATGTCGCGTTCCTTCACCGCAGCCAGGATCAACCGGACGGTCGAAACCGTACAGGGGTCCTTTCCTTTGAGACCTTCTTTCAGCGCCGTATCAAGCCGCTCCCGCAGCATGACGTGCCCCCCACGTTTATTGGCATTATTGGCGGACCCTACTAGAACACGGATTGCAGCGCAATCAGATAAATATTGTTAACCTATTGAAAACAAATAATAAAAATATTGTAAGCCCCCTTGACGGCGGCATAGCTTTTGCTTAGAAATCAGGCTAATCCCCTAATGGAAAACGGTCCGCGAATGCCCGGAACCGCTGAAGGTTTTGATCCAAAACGGTTTTCCAGGCGCCAGGAGCAATACCCCGATGTCCGACTCGACGAAAACTGACCCTATGCCACCGGAAGAGACGACGGCCGCCCTAGTTTTGGGCGATGGCGCCGTATTTTGGGGGAGCGGCGTCGGCGCCGTTGGCCAAGCGGTTGGTGAAGTGTGTTTCAATACCTCGCTGACCGGTTATCAGGAGATCATGACCGACCCGTCCTATGCGGGGCAGATCATCACTTTCACCTTCCCGCATATCGGTAATGTCGGCACCAATGACGAGGATATCGAGACGATCACCCCGTCGGCGCGGGGCTGCGTCCTACGCGCTGATATCACGGAGCCCGCGAATTGGCGCGCAGTACGGCATTACGACGATTGGCTGAAGGGCCACAACCTGGTCGGCATCGCTGGTGTTGATACGCGTCGGCTGACCCGCCGCATTCGCGATCTGGGCGCACCCCATGCTACGATCTGTCACGCGCCCGACGGTAAATTCGATGTTGCTGCCTTACAGCAAGCCGCATCGAGCTGGCCCGGCCTCGAAGGCATGGACCTGGCGAAGGACGTGAGTTGTCGTCAATCCTATACCTGGGACGAGACGGCCTGGGTACTCGGCGAAGGCTACGGCACGCAAACCGATCCGAAGTTCCACGTGGTCGCGGTCGATTTTGGAGCCAAGCGGAACATCTTGCGCGATCTCGCCCATCTTGGCTGTAAGGTCACGGTGGTCCCGGCGAACGCCACGGCTGAAGATGTGCTCGGTCATAAGCCGGACGGCGTGTTCCTCTCCAATGGCCCTGGCGATCCGGCGGCGACGGGGAAGTACGCGGTGCCGATGATCAAATCGGTGCTGGAGACCGGCACGCCGATCTTCGGCATCTGCCTCGGCCATCAAATGCTGGCCTTGGCGCTCGGCGCGAAGACGGAAAAGATGCATCACGGCCATCGCGGCGCCAATCATCCGGTCAAGGATCTGGAGACTGGCAAGGTGGAGATCACCAGCCAGAACCACGGCTTCGTCGTGGCCCCCGACTCGTTGCCAGACAATGTGGACATGACCCACATCTCACTCTTCGACGGGACATTGGAAGGCATCGCGCTTCGCGATAAACCGGTGTTCAGTGTGCAGCACCACCCGGAAGCCTCCCCCGGCCCGCAGGATAGTCACTACCTGTTCGAACGGTTTGTGGGCTTGATGGAGCGCGCATAAGGGATTTCGCCGCCTGGCGATCGTTCTAGGTTTGTCTCCAATACGTCATGGAACAAATTCAGGAGCTGAACCTTATGGCCCGCTTACCCTATCTCGATAAAGAAGATCTGAAGCCCGAAGACCAAGAGCTTCTCAAGCGTAGCATCAACTTACACCGTATCTTGGCGCACAGCCCGGGGGCGACGCGCGCCTTCGGCGGGCTCGGGCAATATATCCGCTACGGTACGACGATGGACGCGCGGTTGCGCGAACTGGCGATCCTGCAGGTCGGTTGGCTGGCGAAAAGCCCTTATGAGTGGAGCCATCACGTCAAGATCGGTTGCGATTTCGGCGTCACCGAGGACGATGTACGTAAGCTGATCGCGGAGAGTGCGGGTGAAGATACGGACTTGGCCGATATCGATAAGGCGGTGTTGCGGGCGGCACGCGAGATGACGGTTGACGGTAAGGTCGCCGACGGCACTTACGCGGAACTGGCGGCACATTTCTCCAAGGAGCATTTGATCGACGTGTTGGTGACGACGGCATTCTATAACGCGGTCGTGCGGTTCCTAGCCTCGACCGAGATGGACGTGGAAGAGAACTACCAGCCCTACCTCGATCAGTTTCCGCTACCGGAATAGCGATTCCCCTAACCCTCTCCCCTTGCGGGAGAGGGTTAGGATGAGGGCGCTCTATGGTAGTCCCACACCCGGCACATCGACACGGCAATACTCGACCCGGCCTTTTCGCGATGCGGCCGCACCCGGCCCGGAGCCCGGTGCGGTGCAGATATAGAGGGTCTTGCGGTCTTCACCGCCGAGCATACAGGCGAAGGAACCGAGATCGCCGGTGGAGATGCGATGGGTGACAGCACCGCCTTCCATAACGCGGATGGTTTCGTTCTTGCGTGGATCGGCGACCCAAATACCACCTGCGGCATCGAGGCATATCCCATCTGGAAAATTCTCACCGAGATCGGTCCACATCCGCCGGTTCGACAAGGTGCCCCCCGAACCGATATCCCACGCCGTCAGGCAATTGCCCCGCGTCTCCCCGACCACCAAGGTCTTGCCGTCTGGGGTGATCACGCTGCCGTTGGGAAAGCGCAGCCCGCCATCCGCCAGATGGATCGAGCGGTCTGGGTCGACCCGCACCAAATTGGCGGGCACTTCGTCGGGCTCATTGTAATGGTCGTAGCCGAAATTGCCGACGTAGGCATAACCGTCGGCGCTCACCACCATGTCGTTGCAATGCCAATTGGCAATCGGCGACAAGTCGGCATATTCAGAGAGTTCGCCGTCGGCCAGCCGCATTAGTTTGCGATTCTTCATGGAGACGATAAGCATCGAGCCATCCGGCAACCAACCGAGCCCGGAGGGCTGTTCCGGCACGGTCGCGACATGAGAACGATTGCCCTCCGGGTCGACCTTCAGCACCTCATGCGCATAGAAATCCGAGAGCCACAGATGCCCGTCCCGCCAGCGCGGACCCTCCCCAAAATAGATGTCATCCATCAAAACCGTGAGTTCGGTCATATCGTGCTGCTCCCCGTTATGTGTTAAAGGAAGATATAGGGCGCGGGCGGCGCCCGGTCAGCGCGAGGGGTCAATGCCGAGACGGTTTTACAATGTTTGGACGGTGTTCTTGCTTGCGATAGCGCTGATCGCGGGGCCTTGTTTTTAAATAACCGGCTGCCTTGCGAGCCAACGGAATCGAAAGGCGCAGTGGCACCTTATCTACCTGCGACGTATCAGGGTGTCGTCGAAGCTCTTCTGCGGGAAAAAGACTCCGAGGGAATTTTTAAGATTGGGACCGACATTCTTATTCAGGAGTTCGCGGACTTTGACGTGACAGATTGGCCGCTCGATGCCCACATCTGGCGGACTATTCCCGGAAACACGCGCAAATCTTGTCGCTAATCGAGCGCAACGTTATCGGGTCGCGCAATCGGCCGCTTTGTGCCGCTCCGTGAATTTGCGAACATTGAAGGAAATTGTCGAAAATTCTTGAGAGGGCATGCGCTTCATGATTGGTCGGCACCCGCCTGGCATATTCCGAATCGCTGGGATCGGTTTTAACAGCAGCGCCTCACAAGCACTTGTGGCTTTTGCCGATCCCATGTGTTCCACCTCAAAATGTCAGGTTTCAGTATTGGCGCTATTAATACGAACGTCGTGCGAATGGCGTACGTCTGGGATGATGAGTATCAACTAAGTTTATAGATAAGGTGGCGATACCAACTCTTCCGGCATTCTCCGCTCTGACGGTTTTGGCAGTGTTGGCATATCCATAATTTTCATTCGGACTGGGATATCTGTTGAGAGGCCACTGCGATTGAATTGGGCCTCTCGCTTGTCCGGCATAAATCATCCAGCAGTCGACAACAAAATCCCGGAGGAACCATGCGGCTCGAGAATAAGACGGCGATAGTGATTGGTGGGGGGCAGAGCGGTGGCTCCACAACGGCGATTGGAAACGGGCGGGCGACGGCGATGTTGTTCGCGCGCGAAGGGGCGAAGGTGTTGGTGGTCGACCGGGATATGCCGACGGCGCAGGCGACCGTTGATCTGATCACGGAGGAAGGAAACATCGCGCGGGCGGCGGTCGCCGATGTGACGTCGGAAGAACAGGTCGCGGCGGCAATCAAGGAATGTAAGGACGCCTGGGGTTCGGTCGACGTGCTGCACAATAATGTGGGTATCAGCGTCGCGGGGGGCGACGCGCCCATCGAGGACATCACGACAGAAGCTTTCGACCTGCTGATCAACGTCAATCTGCGCGGCATGGTCTACGCCATCAAACACGTACTGCCGATCATGCGGGAGCAGGGCTCCGGCGCCATCGTTAATATTTCCTCGATGGCGGCGTGGAGTAATTACCCTTGGGTCGGCTATAAGACGACCAAGTCGGCGGTGATCGCGCTGACCGAACAGACGGCGGCGCGCAACGCGAAGTACAATATCCGCGCCAATGTAATCTTGCCGGGCTTGATGGACACGCCGATGGCGGTAGATACGCGGGCGCGAGAGTGGAACAAGCCGCGCGAGGAAATCGCCGCCGAACGCGATGCCAAGGTACCGCTCGGCGGAAAGATGGGCACCGGTTGGGATGTTGCCTACGCGGCGCTGTTCCTGGCGTGTGAAGAATCGAAGTTCGTCACCGGCGTGTCGTTGAATGTGGACGGCGGTGCCAACGTTACGTGATACGCATTTGGGGAGAATGATGGATGCGCCTTGCAGGGAAGAAGGCTTTGGTCACTGGCGGCGCCATGGGGATTGGACGGGCGATTGCGCTCGCGTTCGCGGCGGAAGGGGCTTCGGTCGCAGTGGTGGACTTTAACGTCGGCGGCGCGGCGGAAACCGTATCCTTGATCAATGGGTCCGGCGGTGACGCCTTCGCGTTGACCGCCGATATCGGCGCATCCTCCGACGTATCTGTGATGGCGGACGCCGTCTCTGAACGTTTTGGCACCCTTGATGTGCTCGCCAATAATGCGGGCAGCCGGATCGTGAAGCCGTTCCTGGAACATTCGGAAGAGGATTGGCGGCGCATGCTCGATGTGAACCTGACCGGGCACTTTCTCGTCTGCAAGGCGCTGGTGCCGCTGATGATCGAGGCGGGTGGCGGGCACATCGTGAATACCTGCTCGATCGCCAGCGTCCAGGGCCGCCCCAACCGCATCGGCTATTGCGCGGCCAAGGGCGGGTTCCTCACCTTCACAAAGGCGTTGGCGGCGGATTTGTCGGATAAGAACATCCGGGTCAATGCCCTCGCGCCCGGCATGATCGAGACGCCGATGAACCAAGCCTTGGCGGACGACCCCAAGGTCGGCAGTGCTTGGAACAATGAGAATTTGGTGGGCCGCTGGGGCCAGCCGGAGGATGTCGCCAAGGCGGCGGTCTTCCTTGCATCGTCCGATGCGGATTTCATCACCGGTTCGACCATTCAAGTGGACGGCGGTTCGATTTCAGCCTTCGTGCGCGCGGGCGAGATGCCGGGGCGATAAGCTTTTGGTTTACCCTCTGGACCCGACCGTGCTTTTCCTTATTTTTACTATCTACATTCTGACATTATAGAGTACACACCATATGAACCCGCCGATACGTATCGACCCCGAGACTGGCCTGAAACTTTTCAACACGCGCGCCGCCAAGGCGACGGATAAGATCGCGGGGAAGGGTTACTCGGTCATCGATGACGAGGCCATGAAGACGTTGCCACCGGCACCGGCAGGCGCTGTGTTCGATGCCGAGGAGCAAGCGAAATACCGCGCGTTTAAAGAGACGCGCGAGGGCGCCGCTGACTATATGTCGATGGAAGGCGAGTTCTCTAAATATCTTGAAGACGTCTACTCTGATCCGCCCGTTGAACGGGACGCATTGGCGGATGAGTGTGAAGTCTTGGTCGTGGGCGGCGGATTCGCAGGTCTTTTGCTCTGGTACAAATTGCAGAAAGCGGGCTTCCGGGACGTGCGGTTCTGCGAGCGCGGCGGCGATGTCGGTGGAACTTGGTATTGGAATCGTTATCCAGGCATCGCCTGTGACGTCGAGTCTTACAGCTATCTGCCGCTGTTGGAGGAGATGGAGTATTTTCCGACGATGAAGTTCGCGTCGGGTTTCGAAATACTAGAATACTGCCAGAAGATCGCTGAAAAATATGGCTTCTATGATCGCTGCCTGTTCCACACCACGGTCGGGGAGACGACGTGGGATGACGATACCGGACGTTGGAGGGTGACGACGGATCGCGGCGACAAGATGCGGGCGCGCTATGTGGTGCTCGCCAACGGCATTCTCACGACACCGCGCCTGGCGCGTATCGAGGGCATGGAGACCTTTGAGGGCGACGCCTTCCATACCTCTCGTTGGGACTACAATGTCGACTTGAAGGACAAGCGCGTCGGTATCATCGGTACTGGCGCTACAGCAGTACAGGCGGTGCCGGAACTGGCCAAGATCGTAAAGGAACTTCACGTGTTCCAACGCACGCCGTCATCCATCGACGTGCGCGATCAACGAGAGACGACCCAAGACGAGATCGAAGCTTGGAAGAAAGAACCCGGTTGGTCCCGTGCGCGGCGCGAAAGACTGGCAACGATTTCATCCGGACGCACGGCGCTCAAGGGCAATGATGATTTTCTGTCCGGCAAAGTGACTGATTTCAAGGTCCGCAAGACGCATGCGCGGGAGTTGACACCGGAAGAGCTGATGGAAAAGCAGCTCGACTCCAACTTCCGTATTATGGAGCAAATCCGTGCGCGCGTGGACGCGACGGTGAAGGACCCAAAGACTGCAGCGGCACTGAAGCCTTACTACACATACGGCTGTAAACGGCCCGCCTTCCATGACGAGTTCCTGTCGACCTTCAATCTGCCCCACGTCACGTTGGTGGATACGGCGCCGCTCGGAGTGGCGGAAATTAACACCAAGGGCGTCGTTCATGACGGGGTGGAATACCCGGTCGACGTACTGATTTACGCAACGGGCTTTCAATGGATGGCGACGGCGACCTTCGAGATGATTGTCGGGCGGGATGGGCGGACCTTACGTCAGAAGTGGCAGGAGGAAGGGACCAAGACGTTCCTTGGCATTCACAGCCACGGGTTTCCCAATCTATTCGTCATGTCGGGCCCACAAGGCGGCGGCGGACAGTTCAATTTCACGCGCGGTATCGAATCCCACACGGATTACGTTCTCTGGATGCTTGAGACCCTTCGGGAGCGCGGTGCCGAACGTATCGACATCAAGCCGGAGCCCGAGATCGTGTATGCTGCCCATTGCCGGGATGTGGATACCAGAACCCGCCCGTTGCGCGATTGCGTCT
>CAXAGK010000101.1:0-10386 GCA_963968305.1 uncultured Rickettsiales bacterium
GCGGATGTCGCCAAAAGCGGACTTCCCGCCCATCGGCGGCACATCTCACAATGTCAGGCGTGATGCTTGGCCTCGACGTCAGTCGCGGTAAAGCTTACCGCACCGCATAGACAATGCCCGGAATGCTCGGTCATTTGCTCGCCTTATCGATCTTCGCGATGTCGTCCGCATCGAGCGATAGCTCCACCGTTGCGGTCAGTTCCGCCAGTTGATCCATATTGGTCGCACTCGCGATCGGCGAGGTCACGCTCGGCCGTGCCATCAGCCATGCCAGAGCCACTTGTCCCATCTTCGCGTTGTGCTTCTTGGCCACCGCGTCCAAGGCGTCGAGTACGCGGAATCCGTCCTCGGTCACATATTTCTCGACACGCGGCGCACGGATGCGGCCTTCCATGTCCGCCTTCGAGCGATATTTCCCAGTAAGAAACCCACTGGCCAGCGAATAGAAGCCGATCACGCCGACATTCTCGGCGGCGCACAAATCTTCCAAATCACCCTCGAACGTAACGCGTTCGACCAGGCTGTAGAGCGGTTGCAGGCTCTGATAGCGCGGCAGTCCCTTCGTCTTGCTGGCGTCGAGTGCTTCCTTCATCCGCGTGGCGGAGAAATTCGACGCGCCGATCTCCCGCACCTTGCCCTGCTCGATCAACTTCGCATAAGCCTCGAGAGTCGCGTCCACGGGTGTGTTCTCATCATCCTTATGGGATTGGTAGAGATCGATATAGTCGGTCTGCAGGCGACGCAGCGAATCCTCCACCGCCCTCACCATATATTCCGGCGACAGGCCGACCTTACCGTCACCCATGTCCATACCGAACTTCGTCGCCAACACGATCTTGTCGCGCCCACCCCGGCTGGCCAGCCATTTGCCCATGATGGTCTCTGACTCACCGCCTTCATTGCCGTCATGCCAGCGGGAATAAACATCCGCCGTATCGTAGAAATTGAACCCAGCGTCGAGCCATCCGTCGAGCAACCGGAACGACATTTCCTCGTCTGCCGTCCAACCAAAGACGTTGCAGCCGAAACAAAGGGGCGAAACCTCAAGCGATGACGTTCCGAGTTGGCGATTTTGCATGAAGAGTGTCCTTATTCCGCGAGTGGGTTATTACTTTCGATGTAGACTGATCGGGCCGTGATGTCATCCTTCAACAGGCTTAGGACGAGGCAAGCACCGCCCCTCTAACGCGCGCTGTAACCGCCGTCGACGGGCATCGCGACACCAGTCACGAAAGACGCATCATCACTGGCAAGGAAGGCGGCTACCTTTGCCACTTCCTCCGGTTGGCCCAAACGGCCAATGGGATGCAGATCGAGGAGGAACCCCCGCCCGCCCCCATGCGCCAGCCGTTCGGCGATAATCGGGGTTTCGATATAGCCCGGACAAACGGCGTTCACTCTGACGCCCGCCGTCCCGAACGCGACCGCAAACTGCCTGGTCAAACCGACGACACCGTGCTTTGAGGCGACATAAGCGCTGACACCTTCCACGGCCGCCGGATCATTGTGATAGTCGACTTGTTGGCGCATCAACGCACCGAGCCCCGCGACCGACGCGGTGTTAACGACCGCACCGCCGCCCTGCTCCGCCATGATCGGACAGCCGTGGCAAAGCCCGTAATAGACGCCGGACAGATTGATGGACGTGGTCCGCTCCCAATCCTTACCGGCAACGCCCGCATTGTTCATCAACACATCAAGGCGACCGAGGTCCCGATGGGTCTTGGCCAACGCCTCTTTGACAGATTCTTCTTCCGCAGTGTCGAGCGCGTTTACCACGGCCTTCGCACCCAGTTCTTCGACACGGGCGGCGGTGGCTTGCGCGGTCTGCTCGTTAATGTCGGAACAAACGACCGTGGCACCCTCCGCTGCCAGCTTCAGCGCCATCGCTTCGCCGATCCCCGAGCCGGCACCGGTAACAAACGAAACACGGCCATCGAATTCTGGCATGGGTCGGATCCTTTTAATTTGGACGGACTTTGTGTCCGCTGTCCCGTTCACACTAACTTAAGCTGGGCGACCGGCTTGGAAAGATTGCGCCGGCTCGGTTGGACCTCGATAATCGCCACGAACTTGCAGGAGAATTAGGGAATGGCCCGTATCGCTATCGCCGGATTTATGCACGAGACGAATTGTTTCGTGCCGGACATCACGGATTTTGAGAACTTTGCCAATCCACCGGACCGGCCCGGAATTTTGCGTGGCGAGGAAATCCTGGAAGAGTTCTCAGAAAAAGGCGCTTCCACCGCCGGGTTCCTCAATGGCAGCGACGGTAATCACGAGATCGCGCCCCTGCTCTGGACCAGCACGACGCCAGGCGGCTACGTCACTAAACACGCCTACGAGCGGATCGCGGGAGAGATCATCGCCCGCTTATCAGACGCCCTGCCCGTCGACGCCGTTTACCTGGACCTGCACGGGGCGATGGTGTCGCAGGAGTTCGAAGACGGCGAGGGTGAGCTGCTGCGCCGGGTCCGAGCGGTGATCGGCGAGGAAGCGCCCATTGCCATCAGCCTCGACTATCACGCCAATGTCACCGATCAAATGATCCGCCACGCCGACGCCATTCTTCCCTATTGGACCTACCCCCATGTGGATCAGTTCGACACCGGCAAGCGCGCCGCCGAAGCGATGAAGCGGCTGTTGATTGACGGTCGCCCACAGGGCCGAGCCTTGCGCCATTTGCCGTTCCTGCTACCACTCAATTTCCAATGCACCCTGGTCGAGCCCTCAAAAGGCATCGTCGAGGCGGCGGCGGCGCGGCTCTCAGAAGACATGCTCTCGCTGGCGTATCTCGCGGGGTTCCCGCCGGGCGATCTGCGGCAATGCGGCCCCACGGTCAGCGCCCATGCCTATAGCCAGGAAGAAGCAGACGCAGCCGTCGACGAAATGGCGCAATTGATCGCACTCAAGGAAGCGGAGTTCGCCGAGCCCCTGCTGGCGCCCGACGAAGCGGTGAAGGAAGGTATGCGCCTGGCCGTGAACGCTTCGAAGCCCATCGTCATCGCGGACACGCAAGACAATCCGGGATGCGGCGGCACCGCCGATACGGTCGGCATGCTGGAAGCGCTCGTGCAAAACGACGCGCAAAATACAATCTTCGGCGTCGTGAAGGATGCAGATGCGGCTGACGCGGCGCATGCAGTCGGTGTCGGTGGGGAAATCGAGATTGACCTCGGTGGACAAGCTGACTTGCCAGGTGTCATCCCGTTTCACGGCACCTTCAAGGTGGAAGTCATCAATGACGGAAAGTACCAGACGACAGGGCCCGTCGCGCAGGGCAAGCGTTACAATGTTGGTCCCTCGGCCCTGCTCTCCATTGGCGGTGTGAAAGTCGCGGTCAGCAGTGAGCGCGTCCAAGCCCATGACCGCTCGGTCTTCGAGCATCTCGGTGTCGTGTTACAGGACCTGGACATTATCGTGTTGAAAAGCACCGCGCATTACCGCGCCCATTTCGACCCCATCGCCGAGACCACCTTCGCGGCCATCGCCCCCGGCGGCCACGGCGCAAACCCAGTCAATTTTCCTTATAATGCACTGAGAGAGGGTGTCCGGTATTATCCTCTCGGGCCGGTGCGGGGTAGTTAATTCCGGCGCAGTGGTGAAATCTCTTCGGCCGCGTCTAGCCACACGAAGCTAAAGTCGCCCCCCGTCGACCCATGGCATTTCATGCAACCGACGGTGGACACTTGTCCATTCGCGTCCTTTTCAGGCAATAAATGGCTGACTTGGAACGTCTCCAATGTCGTGTTGCGAAGTCGCAAATGGAGAGGAATGAGCATGTAACAATCGGGAGTAATTTGCGCCCCCTTGCAAACGTTCATGTTGATCGTGGTCGCTGACGGTGTGCCACGGCCATTCATCGCCTCAATGAGATAACCATTGATTTGTTGTGCGCAGAACAAGGGATCCTTCTGACAGGCTGCAACGCATTGGCCGGTGACATCTCTCACCCTTTAATCCAAGCGTTCTGTTTCGTTTCGGCTTCAACACAAGAAGCCGTCAACAACGCAAAACAGGTTAATAGACCGGAAAGTATCTTGATCGAAATCGACATCCGAATTCTCCAAATTGCTTGTCCGACCAGCTACCTAGGCAACGCTTAATCGCGTTCAAAGCTTTATGCTCCGCAATTAATGCGACAGCGGTGACACTCATAAATATATATTATTAAAATTATTATTTTTAAAGTTGCATGAAAAATTGCGCAAAAGGCGACTGAAAAATAGTAAAACACAAATTCAGATATTAATTTTCTGCGGTTGCTATCGCCCGCCAAACCTTTTCGCTGGTAACCGGCATATCAATATCATCGATACCAAATGACGCCAGCGCATCGAGAACAGCGTGGACGATGGTCTGCGGTGCGCCGATACATCCGGCCTGGCCCGAGCCTTTGACGCCGAGCGGATTGGCCTTCGTCGGCACACCTTCGAGATGGACCTCGATGTTCGGTAGCTGGCTCGCGCGCGGCAGCCAATAATCCATCATTGAGCCTGCCAGCAGCTGTCCCGACTCCTCATCATAGGTACAGTTCTCGCCAAGCGCCTGGCCGATTCCCTGCACCAAGCCACCCTGCACCTGCCCCTCGGTCAGCATTGGATTAACCAATGTGCCGTAATCATCGACGGCGACATAGCGTAACAGTTCGATATGCCCGGTCTCTGGATCGATCTCGACCTCGGCTGCTTGGCAACCATTCGGGAACGTAAAAGGCACGTCCTCGTCAAAGACGAAAGTGTCGAGACTTCCTTCCGCTTCCACCGCGACATCGGCCAAGCTGACCGACTGCCCTGTCGCCGTGACGGAGAATGCGCCATCCGCATAACTAAGGCCGTCCGCGTCCGCTTGCAGCAGGCGCGCCGCCACGTCGCGGGCTTTCTCCAACACCTCGTCGATGGCGTGCATCATCGCACCCCCGCCCATATGCATGGAGCGGGCACCGCCATGGCCGAATCCGGTGCGGGTTTTGCGCGTATCCGCTTGGATATACGTAAAAGCATCCATCGGGAGGCCGAAGCGCGACCCCGCGATTTGCTTATAGGACGTCTCGTGACCTTGCCCGTTGGATTCCGTCCCGACCCGCAATTCAATTTGGCCATCGGCCGCAAACCGGACCTCGGCCCCTTCCTGGGGAGCACCGCGTGAAGTCTCGAGGAAAGACGAAATGCCGAGCCCCCGCAATTTTCCGTTCGCCTTGGACGTCGATCGGCGAGCTTCAAAGCCGTCGCGATCGAGCAGACGCACAATGTCGTCGATATTCGGGCCGAAGCGACCACAATCGAAGGTTAGGCCTTGGGCCGTTTCATAGGGATAGTCCTCGACCACGTTGAGACGCCGCAGTGCCACCGGATCGAAACCGCAGCGTCGCGCCGCCGCTTCGATCAATCGTTCGGTAATGAAATTCGCTTCCGGTTTGCCCGCTCCACGATAGGCGTCAATCGGCGCGGTATTGGTGAAGACGCCGCGCGATTCCATGTGGATCGTTGGGATTTTATAGCCGCCGCCCATCGCAGTCGGCGCCGCGCGGGTCGATGCCCCGGGTGCCGCGCCTGAGAGATATGCACCCAAATCGGCCACCAGATCGGCGTCCAACGCCAGGAACCTGCCCTCCGCATCGAGCCCCAAGCGCCCCTGCGTGCGAATGCCCCGCCCTTGTGTGGCGCTGGCAAATTCCTCACCCCGCTCGCCGGTCCATTTGATGGGACGGCTGAGCTTGCGTGCCGCCCATAGCAACAGCACCCATTCCGGATAGACGAAATTCTTGAGTCCGAATCCGCCGCCGACATCCGGCGCCACCAGTTCCATTTGATCCTCAGGCACCCGGAAGATGGACTTCGCCAACTGGCCCCGAATACCGTGCAGGCCCTGTGCGGCGCAGGTGAGTTTATACGTCTCACGCGCCGGGTCGTATTCACCGATCCCAGAACGTGGCTCCATCGGCACCGCCGATATCTTATTATTGACGATGTCCAGTTCGACCACGTGAGCGGCGGAAGCAAAGGCCGCTTCCATCGCCGCTTTGTCACCCTTTTGGAAGCGGTAGATGATGTTGTTCGGCGCCCCCTCCCAAAGCTGCGGCGCGCCCTCAACCTGGGCCGCCATGCCATCTACCACGGCAGGTAACGGATCGTAATCGATCATGACCAACTCCGCCGCTTCCATCGCGGCGTCTTCGGTCTCGGCCACGACGAAAGCGACGTGATCGCCGACATAACGAACGCGATCCTTCGCGAGCGCCGGGCGCGGCGGGATATATAGGCCGGATTCAACCGGCAACTCAGCGCTGCAGGGAAGGTCTCCGACGCCATCCGCCGCCAAGTCACCTTCGACATAGACGCCAATCACGCCGCCGACGGCGCGCGCCGCCTCGATATCGATCCCGGCAATCTGCGCATGGGCGTGGGTCGAGCGAACGACGACGCCGTAAAGCTGCCCCTCAAGGTTTAGGTCGTCCGCGTATTTCGCGGCACCAGTGAGAAATCGTTGATCTTCGAGACGAGGGACGGAATGCCCCAATAATGCATCGGACACGAGCCTGCCTTTCGCGATTAAGGACGCCGAGCGCGGATTAAGCGAGCGGCTTGAAATGTTTACTCAGCGCCAATCCCTGGCGTTGATAGGATGATCCGATCCGGGTCCCGTATATCTTGTCCGGCACGTCGGTCAGCTTGTCGTAGATGAGCGATCCCACGACCTGATCTTCCTCGACCAGGAAGGGAACTTCGTGCGAGCGCACTTCGAGCACTGCGCGCGATCCGGCACCGCCGCTTTCCGCATAGCCGAACCCGGGATCGAAAAACCCAGCGTAGTGAACCCGAAATTCACCGATCAGCGTGTCGTAGGCCACCATCTCCGCTGCGTATTGTGGCGGCACGTTGACCGCCTCCTTCGATGCCAAGATATAGAAATCTCCTGGATTGAGGATGAGATGCTTATGTTCGCGCGCGAAGATCGGCTCCCAATAGTCGATGGGTTCGTAATAGCCGATATTTTCGACATCGATCAGGTCCGCGTGTTGGCGCGCTCGGAATCCGAGCAAGCCGTCCGTCGCTTCCCCTTGCAGGTCCACGGTCAGGGGAATCCCCTTAAACGGCCCTTTCTTGTTCAGGTCCCGGTCGACGAGACGGAATTCCTCGTGCAAACGGTGATGCATCGCGGCGCTCAAACTATCCGAACCTCGGCGCAAACGCAGCTGGCTTAGCTTCGTGCCCTTGCGCACGACGACGCTGAAGGTGCGGGGCGAAATCTCCGCATAGAGCCGCCCGTGATAGCCTTCCTTCACCTTGTCAAAGACTTCGGCGTGATCGGTGATCAAGCGGGTCAGCACATCGATCCGCCCGGTCGAGCTTTTCGGGTTCGCCAACCCCCAGACGCGTGGCGGCAACGCCAGATATTCCAGGAGTGGGACGATATAGACACAGCCGACTTCCAAGACCGCGCCCTCGGTGATGTCAAAGGCGTGCATGCCGAAGTCACGAATCTTATCCTCGACCGTGGAACGGCTGCCGGGCAGAAAACTCGCCCGCAGGCGGTAGGCCGTCGTACCCAGGCGCAAATCGATACTGGCGGGCTGCACCTGGTCAACAGAGATTTCCTCCGATCCCTGGATCGCCTTTGCGCGCACCAACTCACGGATCGCGTGGGACGGCAGAATGCCGGTGCCAGGAGACTTGCTCCCGTCGCCGGTTTCTTCGTCTTCGGTTATCAACACGCTCGCTTCTTCGCTCATGCGATTACCTTGTGCCATTGCGGGTTCATGACACAAGCTACGCCGCGCGGGGCGTATGGTTCAACAAGACAGGCACCGGCCACAATAAGGCCTCTGCTACGAACAATACCGCGCCATACTTCCGGTGCTAAATAATTGTTAAGTCACTAAAATCTACCGGCAAGAAGAATTCTCGCCACGCGCTGTTCTTTACACGATCCGCACAGCTAACAATGCGGAGGGAAGGCCGTAGACACCACTTTCGCGAATCGCCATACGCCTCGTTCAGAAAACACTATCCGACCGCAATGCCTCGATCTCCTCGGCAGTGTATCCGGCCTCCCGCAGGACTTCCTCGTTATGCTCACCGGGCGCTGCCGGTGGACGGTCGATAACACCGCCGCCATGGGCGAGTTTGAAGCCCGATGCGACGAGGGTCATATCGCCGTGCGGCGTCTCGATGGTCTGTAGAACGTCACGATGCGCCAATTGCGGATGCTCGACCACTTCGTCGATACGCCAAATCTTCGCCGCCGGAGCGCTGACCGCGTCAAAGCGCTTCTGCCAGGTTTCGACGTCTTCCTTGATCAGTTTCTCCTGCACGATCTCACGCAAGGCGTCGGCATTCTGACCTCGCGCGTCCCAGTCGACGAAGCGTGGATCGTCGAGCAGATCGGCGCGGCCGATCTCGGCAGCGATTGCCCGGAATTGGCCCTCGGAGTTTACCGCCAACAACATAAAGCCACCCTTGACCCGGTACATATCAGCCGTAGCCTTTCGGCTGACCGCCTGATTGCCCATCTGCTTCTGCTCTATGCCGCCCACGGTGTATTCACAAACCGCGGGCGAGAGGAAAGTCAGCGCCGCGTCCAACATCGATATATCGATGAATTGTCCCTTACCGGTGCGGGTGCGTTGGAAGAGCGCGCTGGAAAGTGCGAAAGCACCGGTCATTCCCCCAATGGCGTCGCAGACCGCGAACCCGGCGCGAGTCGGCCCGGCCTCTGCATGACCGGTGATCGACATGATGCCCGACGTCGCCTGAATACGCCCGTCATAGGCCGGGGTGTTCTTTTCCGGCCCCTCTTGGCCGAAGCCTGAAATGGCGCAATAAATCAGGCTCGGGTTCACCTCAGACAAGGCCTCATAACCAACGCCGAGGCGATCCATCACGCCGGGGCGATAGTTCTCCATCACGATATCGGCGTCCCGAACCAGTCGTTTGACGATCTCAACGGCTTCCGGTTTCTTCAGATCAAGGGTCATGTTTCGCTTATTGGCGTTGACGGAAATCCACATGGGACCGAGCGATTTCGCCGACCACTCGGGCGTATGCGCGGAGAAGCGAAACTCCTCACCGCCCGGACGTTCGATCTTGATCACGTCCGCGCCGAGCAAAGCTAGCTGATAGCTGGCGAAGGGGCCCGCTATCACCTGCGTGAAGTCGATCACGCGGACCCCTTCGAATGGCTGTGTCATGGCCCGCTATTCCGCGGCGGCGGCGGACTTGATATCTTTCTCGCGACGCTCCTTGGCGATCTGCTTGTTGCGGTCGAACTCCGCCTTGCGCCGGGCGATCTCCTCATCCGACATCTGCTCGATATTACTGAAATCGAGTTTCCATTTACCGTCCTCATTCCAACGCAACGGCGACTGCACCGTTGTCCGCGGGCCGACGGCCGATTCCAGAACCTTGAGCGCCAGTTCCATGGTGAACGCTTGTGAGTCGACATCGTTCGGCTTACCTGCCGCATTGCCGAGCGGGAAGTCGCTGAACAGGAAGCGCGGTGCACCCGCTTGTTCGACGATATCCTTACCGCAACCCATGATGATGGTGGGAATACCGTTTTCTTCGAGGTGGCGTGCAATCAGACTCACGGTCTGATGACACACTGGTCAATTGGCGACGATGACGGCGACGTCGCCGCCATCTTCACGTATTCGCTCGTATATCTCGGGACAATCGACTTCCACCGTGCGCTGCTGGCTGCGATTGGTCGGCGCACCATAGAAACGCTCAGTAATGCCGCCGATCACGCCTTCACCCGCCAAGCGCTTCAACTGCTGCAGAGGAAACCAAGTCTTCATATCCTCGGCCGTCGTATGATTGCGGTCGATACCGATATGGGAGACGCGGAGGTCCGGATCCGATTCGGTCGAACCCGTGTAGACCGTGTAAAATTTCGCCGCCGAATTATACGGCGCACCCGGTCCCTGATCACCCTTGTCCGGCTGATAAGGCGCCGCCGTCGTCACCAATGCCACTCGGCTTTCCGACAGCGGCTTTTTCAACGGCGTAAACGGTACGTCGTTATACTGCGCCCAGCGATACGGTTTTCCATACCCAAGCCGTTGATAATAAGTTGAAATTCGGTGAATGTACGGAATTGGTTTATCATGCGGCTCCGCAAACCCAAATTCCTGGTCGGCCTCTGACATGTTTGTCTCCCATGAAGGTCGAAGAAAATTTCTGAGACGATTATAAGCCTTCCGGCCGGAATCGTCCAAACCATCAACACATTGTTAATAAATTTGCCGTCAAATGAGAGCGACTCAATGGTGGTGTGACCACCATCACAGACTCGCCCCACGATCCGTCGATATTTAGACGCAGAGGGTGGTGGTTCGCATCTGGGAGGATGGCAGGATGAACACAAGAATTCGCAGCATCGGTT
>CAXAGK010000102.1:0-10369 GCA_963968305.1 uncultured Rickettsiales bacterium
GCTCAGTGCCTATCTGGAATGGAGCCCAGACATTCTTGGGGACACGCCTTTACTTGACGCTTTGCATGAGCGGGTTTCGAACGACCCCGGTATCGCTCGCTATCTGCGTTCGGCACAACGATATTCTAAGGCGGGAGATATCTATGTAATTAATGCCGCCAGAGTCGTATAGCGAGCACTACCGTCCTATATGTCCGCCCCAAACAGGTTCGTGTCTGCAGTCTAGTCTCCAACCGCGGTTTTTAAGGGGATAGAGACTGCATCGTCCATATCGTCGCGCTGTCGAAATATCTCATATCCACCGTGACCGAGATTTTCTCCTACCACGGGCGACAATGCGACTTCAGCATCCCTGACACGGCCATCGGCAAGGCAATGTTCGACAATCCGATCGGCGAGCGCTTTCAGGGTTTCCAGATCATGGTCGGCGGCAAAAGATTTCGCGCCAGTCACGATCCTGTCGTAGCAAACAACATATTTGTAGCGATCTGCGGCGAGGTTCGGCGGTAGGTCAATCGATAGGTTTACCGAAAGCGACAGTGTTTCGTCCGCGCCGTCTCCACCCCAATTGAGGCGCAGATCGCGAACGAAGAGGCGATAGTACGATAATTCGCCGAGGGACAAAACCCGATCCTTCCACTGAAGCTTGTCTTCTCGTATCACATCATATGCGATATTGCTCGCTGGAATTCTTAGACGGTAGCGGTGGTGAAAATGAAATGGAAAGAGTGTCCCGGTTGGGGTCGCAAGACGCTGGTGATGGGTATCCTGAATGCGACACCGGATTCGTTCTCCGGGGATGGACTTATATCGGCGCACGATACCGTAGAGCGGGCGTTGGCGACGGCGCGGGCGCTATGTGAGGCAGGTGCAGATATTCTGGATGTTGGTGGCGAGAGCACACGGCCTGGCGCGGATACAGTGGACGCTGCTACCGAGCAAGCGCGCATTCTGCCTCTAATTGAGGAAATAAGGTCGACGTTTCCGGGCATTCTGATCTCGGCGGATACATACCGCGCCGACGTGGCCGAAGCCGCGTTGAATGCCGGTGCGGATATCGTCAACGATGTCTGGGCCCTGCGGGCGGACCCCGATATGGCGCCGATGTTAGCGGGGAGGAATGCTGGCGTCGTATTGATGCACAATCGCAGCCGACCAAACGATATTCTATCGGACGGGCGTCTCGGGACGGAATATGTGGGGGCGGACTACGCGCATGTTGTCGAGGATGTCTCGCGCGCCTTGATACAATGCGTCGAAGAAGCAGTGGGCGCGGGCATCGACCGGGGAAGGATCGCGGTCGACCCTGGCATTGGGTTCGGGAAGACGGTGACGCAAAATTTGGCGTTGCTGGGCCATTTGCGCCGCCTGAAATCGCATGTGGGATTGCCGGTGTTGATCGGGCCGAGCCGGAAATCGTTTATCGGACGCGTCTTGGATGCACCCGTCGAGGACCGGCTAGAGGGAACGGCCGCGGCCGTGGCGTCCGGTGTGATGAATGGCGCCAATATCGTGCGGGTTCACGATGTGCGCGAAATGGCGCGGGTTGTGCGTATGATCGATGCGGTGAAAGCTGCCCCGGCCGACGGCAAGGAATGCCCGGAATGACGCGGGTTTATATCGGTCTCGGCAGTAACATGGGCAATCGTGTGGATCACCTGCATCAGGCCCTCACGCGTCTCGACACCCTTTTCGAACTCGATCAATTGTCGCCGGTCTACGAGACACTTCCGAAATACGTGGAGGACCAATCACCGTTCCTGAATATGGTGGCCAGCGGGGAGACGTTGCTGGATCCATTGCAACTGTTGGCGCAATTGAAGACCTTCGAGGTCGAAATTGGGCGTGTGCCCTCCTTAGAACGATACGGTCCGCGGGCTATTGATCTGGATATTCTGTTCTTCGGTGAGGCCGTTGTTGTAAAGCCGGAACTCTCCATCCCGCATCCGTTAATCGCCGAGCGTGAGTTTGTCCTGCGGCCTTTGGCCGACATCGCGGCGGGATTTCGTCATCCTGTATCCGGGCAAACCGTCGTGCAGATGCTCGCGGCACTGGAGGGCGAGCCCGAAGCGTCTCTCTTCGTAATCGACGTGTAATAATTTAGCGGTGACGTCATGATCCGGTCAGATTACCGGTGTACCATCATCGGGATGACATTACCGTTCAACATACAGCAACGTCTTGAAAAATTGCGTCTTGAATTCGCGGAGCAATCGCGTGCGAAGGTCGACGAGATGGCGAATATGTTGGGAGCGGAGGATGAAGCAACGACAACTGAGCTGCCGCAATACGTTCGGGTCACCCTACACGAGATCAAGGGACAAGCGGGAACATTTGGTTACCCGCTGATTTCCGATATTGCTAGAGTGGCGGAAAAATACGTGGCCGGTGCGGCGCACTTCGATCACACCACGGTCAGTCACCTGAATACACTGCTCAACATGACGCGAAATCTGTTAGTCGAAACGAAGGAATTCGATGAGACCTCCTCGAGCGATTTCCACACCACCTCCTCTGCGATTCAGGACTGCCTCTAGAAGGCGTCTTCCGGCAGGCTCAGGAACGAGTCCGCGCCTTTGGTAATCGACGCCGCCAATCCTTCGGATTTTGGCAATACATGCTCCGCATAAAACCGCGCGGTCGCTAACTTCGTTTTATAGAAATCCTGATTACCATTGCCGACCTCCAACGCCGCCGATGCGGCACTAGCGGCGCGCGTCATCATCGCACCACCGGCAACATTCCCGAAGAGTTCGAGATAAGCAGTGGCGCCCGCGAACGCGAGGGCCGGTGTCTTACCACCATTCTCGATCAACCAATCCGTGGCTTCGGTAAGTGCGTCGATGGCCCGGACGAGATTGCTTCCAATCTCCGCGCAAGGGGCCTCGAGGCCAGCGGCCGCGTCGCCTATGGCTCGCATTTCCGCGATATAGGACTTCGCTGTCTTGCCTTGGTCCCGTAGAACTTTGCGCCCAACCAGATCGCGCGCTTGAATGCCGTTCGTGCCTTCATAGATCGGCGCGATGCGTGAATCCCGGTAATGCTGCGAGATGCCGGTCTCTTCAATGAAACCCATGCCACCGTGAATTTGCACCGCGGTCGAAGACAATTCGACGCCGAGATCCGTCGACCAGGCCTTGACGATGGGAGTCAAGAGATCGAGACGTGCCTGTGCGCCCGCACGCGCGGCCTCGTCCGGATGTCGTTTGGAGATGTCAAACTGAACCGCCGTGTCGTAAGCCAGTGCCCGCATCGCTTCGGTTTGCGCCTTGATGCTCATCAACATGCGTCGCACGTCAGGGTGGTTGATGATTGAAACTTTGTCGGACCCGCCGCCATCGACCCGGCCCTGCACGCGTTCCTTGGCAAAGTCGCGGGCCTGCTGATAGGCGCGCTCGGCAATGGAGACGCCTTGCAGGCCGACATTAAAGCGCGCCATGTTCATCATCGTGAACATGGCCTTCAGGCCTTCGTTTTTCTCTCCGACCAAATAGCCGACGGCGCCCTCATTGTCGCCAAATGCCATGACGCAGGTCGGGCTCGCGTGGATACCGAGCTTGTGCTCGACAGAGGCGCAGCGGAGATCGTTGCGCTGACCGAGTGATCCATCTTCCTCGACGAGCATCTTAGGTACCAGGAAGAGCGAAATACCCCGCGTGCCTTCTGGCGCATCTGGCAAGCGGGCCAACACCATGTGGATGATGTTATCCGTCATGTCATGCTCGCCGTAGGATATGAATATCTTTTGGCCGTGGATGCGATAATGATCGCCCTCGGGTACCGCCTGACAGCGTAACTCGGCGAGGTCGCTGCCCGCATGCGGTTCCGTCAGATTCATCGTGCCCGGCCACTCACCGGAGATGAGTTTAGGCAGATAAGTTTTCTTCAGTTCCTCCGTCCCATAGACCTCGAGCGATTCGATGGCGCCGACAGTCAAGATCGGGCAAAGCGACCACGCCATATTAGCGGAGGTGAACATTTCCATGACGGCGGTGCCGATCAGCGAGGGCATCTGCTGTCCGCCGTATTCGGTGTTGCAGGTCAATGCGTTCCAGCCGCCCTCGACATATGTCTGGTAGGCATCGGCGAATCCGTCGGCGGTGCGCACGACGCCGTTCTCGAAAGTGGCCCCTTGTTCGTCGCCTGATTTATTGAGCGGGGCCAAGACTTCCGACGACAGCTTGCCGGCCTCGTTCAACAGAGCATCGACCAGCTCCGCATCTGCTTCTTCATATCCCGGTAGGGAGGAGACTTGCGGCAGCATGCCGAGGTCGTTCAACAGGAACGACATGTCGTGGATCGGAGGATTGTAAGGGATCATTTTGTCTCCTTTACCTGTCATTCCCGCGAAGGCGGGAATCTAGTGCGACGTGGCAACAGTCTGGATTCCCGCCTTCGCGGGAATGACGTTTAAGAATATCAGAATACCTTGCCCGGATTCATCAGGTTGTCGGGATCGATCACTGCCTTCAGCTTCCGCATAAGGCCCAATTCGACCTCGGAGCGGTAGATCGGCATATACGCCTTTTTTTGTTGGCCGATGCCGTGCTCGGCGCTGAACGAGCCATCGAAGGAGGCAACGCTTTCGAGCAGGATATGGTCGAGGTCCTTCGATATTTTCTCAAAATCCTCGGCCGACATGCCAAGGGGCGCGTAGACGCCGTAATGAATGTTCCCGTCGCCGACATGCCCGAAACCACCGGGGCGGCAACCGGGCAATGCCTCGGCAAGTTTCACGTCGGTTTCATTGAGAAATCTCGGTACGTCGCTGACCGGCACAGAGACGTCATGCGAAATGCGTGGGCCTTCCTCTTTGCTAGCTTCGACGATGCCGTCGCGAATGAACCAAAACGCATTTCGGTGCGTTTCCGACTGAGAGATCGCCGCATCAAGAACGATGCCGTCCTCGAACGCGGACTCCAGCATGCTTTCCATCGCCGCCTGCATACCGCTGTCCGGATTGGCGCCGGAGAATTCGATCAATGCATAGTGTTCGTAGACCTGCTCCATCGGATCGATAATGCCGTCCAGATGGCGTATATCGATATCGATGATGATGCGGGGAATATATTCGAAACTGGTTACGGAATCGCCGCTGGCCGCTCGGCACAGCGTTAGCAGTTCGATCATCGCGTCGCGGTCTCGGATCGCCGCGAAACAAGTCTGCACGTCCTTCGGTTTCGGGAACAGCTTAAGGACGGCACCGGTGATGATCCCAAGCGTCCCTTCGCCGCCGACGAAAAGCTGTTTTAGGTCGTAGCCCGTGTTGTCTTTTCGCAGCCGCCGCAGCCCCTCCCAGATGCGTCCATCGGGCAACACCACTTCCAGGCCGAGCACCAAATCCCGTGCATTGCCGTAACGCAGCACATTGACGCCGCCTGCATTGGTCGAAATGTTACCGCCGATCTGGCAGGAGCCCTGCGCACCGAGGCTCAAGGGAAAGAACCGGTCTGCATCCGACGCCGCGTCTTGAATATTGGCAAGGATGCAGCCCGCATCGACGGTGATGGTGTAATTCAACGGGTCGATGTCGCGCACTTGCGCCATGCGGTCGAGAGAGAGCAGGATTTGCTCACCGCTCGCATCCGGCACGCTGGCGCCGGTTAGCCCCGTATTGCCGCCTTGGGGGACAACGGGAATGCAGGCTTCCGCGCAGATCCTCATGACGTCGGAGACTTCTTGCGTATTGGCGGGCCGGACCAGCAAGGCGGTCTTGCCCGCCCAGCCGCCGCGAAAGGCGTTCACATAGTGGACATGAACATCCAGGTCGTCGCTCCAGCCCTTCTCGCCGACAACGTTTTTGATCCGATCTAATGCCGCGTCCCGCGCGGGGCCATGCGATGCATCCGGCGCCATGATGCGCACTCCCAAGTATTTATTGTTCCATCCGATTTAACGGAAGGCGGGACGCCGGACAAGCGATTGTATCGCTCTCACGTTTCTCCCACCCTAGCCCTCCCCCGCACGCGGGAGAGGGTTAGGGTGGGGGTTTGCGTGACGCTTGCCGAAATCCGTGTCGCGACCAGACTCACTAAGACACGCTACACCTGGAAAGGAACCCCGCCCATGCGAGTCGTGATTGCGATGATGAAGCACGAAACCAACACTTTCTCGCCGGTGCCGACACCGATTGAGCGGTTCGCGCGGGGATATCCGCTGCCGCCGCGCGGCGAGGAAGCATTGAAAGCGTTCAAGGGGACTGGCTCCGCCATGGCGGCGTTCATCGATATTTGCGAGCGTGAGGGCTGGGAGATGGTCACGCCCATCGCTGCACAAGCCGCCCCCTCGGCCCCTGTGCAGGATGCGGCTTATAAGGAAATATCTGATGCCATTGCCGAGGCCGTGGCAGCTGGGTGCGATGCGGTAATGCTCGACCTGCATGGTGCGATGGTGACAGAGAGCATGGAGGACGGTGAGGGCGCGCTGCTGGAACGCCTGCGCGGGATCGCGCCGGACGTACCCATTGCCGTGGCGCTCGACATGCACACCAATCTCTATCCCGCCATCGCCGACAACGCGACGACCTTGGCGGGCTATCAGACCTATCCCCATATTGACAATTACGAGACAGGCACGCGAGCGGGCGAAGCATTGGTGCGGGTCATCAAAGGCGGCGTGATGCCGACGCTGGCCTCGGGCAATCGGCCGATGCTGCCGCATGTGATGCGCCAGGGCACTGACGACTTCCCGAATAAGGAAATTCAGGAGCGTGCGGCCGGGATGGAAAAAAGCGGGGAGGCGGTGATCGCGACGCTCTTCTCCGGCTTCCCGCACGCGGATATTCACAATGCCGGGCTCAGCGCGGTCGTCGTCACTGACAACGATCCGGAGGCGGCGCGGCGGCTTTGCGATGAGTTGCTGGAGATGGCTTGGCAGGACCGTGAGGCCTGGGTTTATAAGATTGAACCCTTGGAGGAATCCTTGGAGCGGGCGAAGCAGATCGATGACGGCCCGGTGGTCCTGCTGGATCATTACGACAACGCAGCGTCCGGTGGCACTCAGGACACGATGAAGGTACTGGGCGCGATCCTCGATGCGGGACTGGAGGATGTCGCGGCCTTTGCAATTTGCGATGCGCAAGCGGTGCAAGAGTTGATCGCCGCCGGGGTCGGGAATGAAGCGACGGTGATGCTCGGCGGAAAACTAGATATGCCCTCCATCGACAAGCGGGGCGAGCCGCGCGAGGTGACGGGAAAGGTCAAGCTGATCTCCGACGGGCTCTATCGGAACCTGGGACCGGCTTCAACCGGACTGCTCATGGATATGGGGCCGACGGTGGTCTTTGATACGGGGAAGGTGGAGATCGTCGTGATCTCGCGCCAGCAGGAGCCGAACGATAAGAACGCGTTCCTAAGCCTAGGGATCGATCCGGCGCGCAAGAAATACCTAATGCTGAAAAGCCGCATCCATTACCGCGCCGGGTTCCGGGATATCGCCAAGGAAGTGATTGAGTGCGCCGGGACGGGGGTATGTACGTCTGATTACGATCAGCTCACTTTCCGGAACGTTCGACGGCCGATCTTTCCGCTGGATTTAGCGAACGAATAGGGAGAGTCCGCATGCGCTAATACATAACCTATTGGTAGTTATATATTTATAGAGACTCTAATCTATTTTTAAATCACTAGCT
This sequence comes from uncultured Rickettsiales bacterium, assembly GCA_963968305.1. Taxonomy (GTDB): domain Bacteria; phylum Pseudomonadota; class Alphaproteobacteria; order UBA8366; family UBA8366; genus UBA6544. The sequence goes on from CAXAGK010000102.1 coordinate 7,631, forward strand.
ACATTTCTAGCTACAGTTAGGTATCTGTAGATCCTGTTTCTCTCGAAGAAATGCCATCTTTATTCTTATTAGACCAACGCCGTCTCTAAAAATACTAAGGTTGCCTGATGCTGATATTAGCTCGCCGCTCACGTAGCCAGAAAGGGGAAACCTCTCTCTGGGCTCCTCCAACTTTGCCGCTATACCTCGGGCGTCGTATCGTAACCGAGATCCACCAAAGTGGGGGCAAATGTCGAGTAGGCGCCGATACTTAACGGGAATTATTTAATAGTAATGCTTCGGGACAATACTTAAAGAACTTTACACGCTTCCTCATCGGCATAGATTTTATGGAGTGGCAAGCAAAGCTATGTGCTACGAAATCATATTGCGCACAAAATCTCTGACGGTCCGCAGACCTCGCAACTTTTCCGTCCAATAATTCCATGTGAAATCCAAAGTATCCGTCTTCACCACCAGGCCATAAATTTGGATCAAATTGCCGGAGACAGTTCCTTGCCTTCGTGATATCCCGCAATGAAAACCCTCCGACCCCGCCATCTATTATTAGCCCAACCGGCCGTTTCCTGGGCCAATCTGCGCCGATGTAGTCAAATCCAAGGAAGTCATCCAATTTATATGGCGAGGACGAACAAATGCAGCTATCAGTTTGAAATACTATAATTTTATCAAACGATGAATGGTATTTCCAAAGCCTCTCATTCAAAAAAAGAGCATTATATTTCGATGCAGTGAGATTGGACAATTCTAGCTTCGACACAGCGAGCAGACCATTCTCTACAAAATCACTAACTAATGGTGCTTTCTCTTAATCCAATTTTTTTTCGCTAAGAATTACTTGAACAGGCAGGCCTGTATTTTCTATAAAATTTTTGATTACAAATAAAATTGCGTCTGTTTTTCGCGTTTCAACAATGAGCCCTAATTGGCGTTCATTCTTGAGGTCAGAAATAGGTAAAACGGGGGTGAACGTTGGGGATGGAAATTCTGGTGCCGACTTTAATTTATGCAAACGACCATATACTTCCGATATATCCCGTCCGCTGATCTGCCGATTTCCATCAGCAGTTTCTTTGAATTTCTGTAAAATAGATTCGGCGCTACTCTTCATAAAATTCAAACCCCTAAAACTTCCCTGTACATTGATTTCGCTCAAGTTTATTTGCACCGACAAACGAACATTCTGTCTACGTCTGTAGATATGATAGACACAAACTTGCGTGGTTCCTTTCCGACACGTGTAGAGAATAACCCTAGCTAGTCTTGGAATCTACGCTGGACGATAGATTTACGCTGATTTCTCTTTTTGGCTGCCGTTAGTAGCTGCTGCAACTTTGGTGGGCGCTATTTTGCGGTTGTCTTCACCCGCATGCGTTTCAACACCGCGCTTGACGACAGTAGCGTGCGTTCGCCCACATAGACGCGGCCGCGCACGAAGGCCATGCTGCCGGTGCGGCGGACCAGTTCGCCCGCTGCTTCAATTAGTTCGTCGGCCCGGCCCGCGTCGATGAATTCCGAATTCAGCGACACCGTAACCAATTGTTCGTCACGGGTTTCCTTCGCGGCCGCGACCATCGCGAGGTCTATCATTGTCATCATCAATCCGCCGTGGACGATTTCATGGCGGTTACAGTGACGGCCCTCCGCGCGCAGTGCGAAATAGTGAATGCCCTCGTCGCTTTGGCGCCAATGAAACGGCCCCGAGCGCATCTCGAACGGATCGTCAGGGTCGTAGAGCGTGTAGCCCTCAACGGGTGCTGGTGTGTCGGTCATGGTTTCCATCGTGTCGTCCAGAGACAAGTTACATAGTGGAAAACTAGGTGCGGTTCGCCGTTCGGTAACCTGCCGCCGCTATATTTAAATAAGGATACGTCATGACCATCGCGACTACTCTGGCCGAATTTCTCGTTACCACCTCCTATGACGGCCTACCGGACCAAGCCGTCGACCATGCGGCGATGATCATTGCCAGCACCATCGCCAGCGCCGCGTGCGGGCGTGGTATCAAGTCGGCGCGGATCATCTGTGATATCGAACGCACGAGGGGTGGAACGCCGGAGGCGTCGGTGTGGTTTGACAGCGGACCGAAGCTGCCGGTCGTGGGTGCCGCGCGCGCCAATGCCTTGCAGAGTGACGCGGCGGCGTCGGACGACAGTGATTTGCGCAATATCGTGCATGCGGGCACGCCGTTGACCGCGACTGCGTTGGCGGTGGGCGAAGCGACGGGGGCCACGGGCCGGGATGTATTGGCGGCCATCGTCATCGGGTATGAAGCGGCGGGACGGGTCGGCGAGGCAATCATTCCCCGCTTTGATTATCGCGGCCACCACGGCTGCATGGGTGCGACCTTTGGGGCGACGGGTGCTGCGGCACGCCTCTTCGGATTGACGGCGGAGCAGACTGCCCACGCCTTGGTGCTGACTGCGACCTCCATCGGTGGGTTGACCAAGGCGGCGAACACCAGCATCGCGCGGGAGTATCATGCGGGGAACGCAACGATGCTCGCCATCGAGGCAGTGCTGGCGGCGAAGCACGGATATACCGGCGAGCTGAACGTCTTCGAAGTAGATCGAGGGTTCTGCCAAATCTATGGCGGCAGCGACGGTGCCGGTATTGTCGAGGGTTTGGGTGCGGAATGGGACATCGTGACGGACATGGCGTTGAAGCTGGTGCCGGGCGGACATCCCTATCACGCCCTGGGCGAAGCAGGTGCCAACGCCGCGCGCGAAGGTAATATCG
>CAXAGK010000103.1:0-10292 GCA_963968305.1 uncultured Rickettsiales bacterium
CGACACTGCCTGGGCGACGATGATGATCCAGCAATATTTGTCGCCGGGCGGCTATATCGTCTCTCTACAGAACTGCATCAATGAAGAAACCATTGCAGGGATCGTCGGTTGGGGTCGGGTGCTGGGCTGTATCGCCAGCTCGATCACCGTCGACCTTTGTGAAGCAGGCCATGTGCGCCGCGCCGCCGGTAAGAGCGGAGGGAACCACACGGTCTTCCGGGTCGGCGAGGTTCACGGCCGAATCACGGACCGTGCCGAGGAAATCCGCGCTCTCGTAGCACTGTCCGATTCCGCCTATACCACGGAGAACATCTGGGGCGAGCGCTGGTCAAAACTGGTCACCAACGGCATGGCGAACGGCATGTCCGCCTCGACCGGCATGATCAGCAAGGAAATCTTGCTCGACGACGGGCTGCGTCATTTCTCCGCCAAGCTCGGCAGCGAAGGCGTTCGCGTCGGCCAAGCCTTGGGATATAAACTCGAGGAAATCCACCACATCGATCCCGAAATCATCGCCAAGGCGGGCGAAGGCGACGCAGACGCCAAGGCCAAGTGGGACGAGCATCGCCTGAAGGAAGCCAACAAGCCGGGCGGCGGCGCCCATCGCCCCTCCATGGGCCAGGACATGGTCAAGGGACGGCGCACGGAGATCGAGTACATCAACGGCTTCATCTGCGACAAGGCGGCGGAGATTGGCATGGCCACGCCCGCTAACGCCGCACTCACGGATATCGTGAAGCGGGTCTACAAGGGTGAGTTGGAGCCAGGCAAAAAACACATCCTCGATCTGCGGATGAACTGAGGCACTACCCCCTCACCCTTCCCCTCTCCCACAAGGGGAGAGGGAATTGCAGCGAACCTCTCGGCACGCCCCCTCTCCCCTTGTGGGAGAGGGGAAGGGTGAGGGGTACTTAGAATAAGAGAGATTCTGAAATGCATTTCGACATCATGACCCGGGCCGATTCATGGGAAAACATCGCTGCCCTCGCGCGCGATGTGGAGGGCGCCGGCGCCTCCGGCATCCTCTTCACCGAGGCGAGCCAGGTGCCCTGGATGATGATCGCCACCGCCGCACAGGCAGCGCCGAGTTTGCATCACAGCACCGGCATCTCCGTCGCTTTTCCGCGTAGCCCGATGGTATCGGCGCAGATTGCCTGGGAGCTGGCGGCCAATACCAAGGGTAAGTTCCGGCTTGGACTCGGCAGCCAAGTGAAGCCCCATATCGAACGCCGCTATGGCGTCGCGTTCGAGCAGCCCGCCAAGCGCATGCGCGATTACGTGTTGGCGGTGAAAGCGTCGATCCGCGCCTTTCGCGGCGAAGAACGCCTCGCCCATGACGGCGAGTTCTACAAATTGAACCTGTTGACCCCGCAATGGTCGCCGCCGCGCCACGACTTTGAGGACATCAAGATCGACATGTCGGCGGTCAACCCGCTGATGCTGAAGGTGACCGGCGAAGTCGCGGACGGGCTGCACGTCCATCCCATGCACTCGATGCCATATATCCAAAACCGGGTGATCCCAGCAGTCACCGAAGGTGCGGAAAGCGCTGGGCGCACCCTCAACGATATCGACCTAATCGTCCCAGTCCTCGCGGTTGCGGGCGATACGGCGGAGGAGCGAGCCGCCACCGCCAAGGAAGCGAAAACCGCTATCGGTTTTTACGGTGCCACGCCGGGATATGCCTTCCAGTTCGATGATTTGGGTTACGAGGGGACACGCCTCAAACTGGCGGAGACCCTGCGCACCGGCGACCGCGACGCTTTGGCCGAACAGGTGAGCGACGAGTTACTCGACCAATTCGGTTTGATCGCCCGCTGGGACGACATGGCGGATAAGCTGGTCGAGCGCTACAAAGGTATCGCCAGCCGCGTCGTGATGTATCTCGCCAAACCGTCGATTGCGGAAAACCCTGCCAATCTCGCAAAATGGAGCGAGATCGCGCGCGCCGTTCGGACGGGATAGTCACGCAAAATGATGGACCGCATCATCGAAATCATCGCCCACACGCCGCTCTGGGTGTGGCCGCTTCTAGCGGCGTTGTTGTGGCTTGGTTGGCAGGCCTCGCAGACCCGTGTCGTGAAAATGCCACGGCTCGTAATCCTGCCGATCGCCATCCTCATCATGTCGATCGTCACGTTGTTGTCGTTTGGGCCCAACGGCATCGGTATCTCGATTTGGGTGGGCGGCGTGTTGACCGGCAGCGCGCTCGGTTGGTTCTCCTACCGAAGCGATGGCCTGGCGGTCGACCGAAAGCACGGCTTGTTGAGACTGCCGGGCGAATGGAAGAGCCTTGGTCTAATCGTTGTCATTTTCGCCTTTCGCTACTACTGGGGCTACAAATCGGCGACCGCGCCGGAGTTGGTCGCCATTCCAACCGCGACTATCAGCTATATCGGCTTCAACGGTATGTTGTCCGGTATTTTCATTGGCTGGCGACTGCGCAGTTTTCATCTCTATCGGAGCGCGCCGTCGGAAGATCTGACCTAATGCGTCGCTTGCCAAGTCACCGCACCGTTCCTAACATTCGCACTAATATTGAAAATGCATACAGGGGAGAGAGACATGAGCGCCGAGCCAGCCAACACGAATCAGAACAACGACATCGCAGTTGCTAAAATCGACAATCCGGCCATGGTGCCGGGGCGGCGCGATTTCCTGCAATATCGCGAGCTTGGCGTCACGAAAGCCAGCGAAGGTAAAATCCGCGCTCAGATCACTTCGGCTTCCCAGGGATTGTCCGAGGAAACCGGCTGGCACATCCATCGCTGCGAGGGTCAGTTCGTCTACATGTTGAGTGGCTGGGTCGATTTGGTATTCGCCGGTGGCCGCGTCGAGCGTGTCGGCCCCGGAGATTCGATCTACATCCCCGGCAACACACCGCATAACGAGACCGCGACCTCGGATACATTCGAATTATTGGAAGTTTCGATTCCGGCGGATATGGGCACGGAGCCCTGCGACGCACCAGACTAGAAATTGAGGAGGCCTAGAGCTTCAAGCATCGTCGCTCTTAGTTGCAGCGACGATGCGTTCGCGTGCGACTAACCAATTGTCGGTCACATCACGGACCAGCTCGGGACCAGTGATATTGACCGGTTGTTCAGCCGGAACACAGAATAGGTCTGCAGAAGGCGCCGACGTCGAAAACACGTTTTCCTCGTTCGCGAAGAAATTTAAGGGTCTAAAATAATCAGCGATCACCCACCAAGCGGTATAGTCCATCGCGAATATGCTGCTGATGAGCTCTTTGGATTTTTCCAAGTTGTTGTTTTCGACGAACATCAACGGCCTGTATTGACGGATCGTATCACTCGCTCCCATCAGCACATCTTTTTCCATACCTTCGACATCAACCTTGATCAAACTGCAAGCTTCTAGTGAGAGACTGTCGATCGTGACGATTTCAACAGGCTCGCCGATCTTGAAACCGCTTATTTCAAAGGCGCCAAAGTTCTGCTGAGTTTCGGGATCCAGTACAGGCACGTGAAAAACCGAATTGCCCTCGCCTACGCCCTTTTGCAAGCAGTCAACGTTCGTCAACCGGTTAAGTGATACATTCGCGCACAAGTTTTGATAAATCATCCGCTGCGGCTCAAACGCAATGACCCGCCCATTCGGGCCTACCTTCTTTGCCAAAGCCACCGTGTGGGTTCCGATATTCGCACCAACATCGAGAACAGTTCCGCCTCGGGCTACGCATTGCAGAAGGATGTCCAGCCCAGGTTCACACCACTCGCCATAACGCTCTAACGATCTGCCGATAAACAGGTCGTTTTTGTTATACAGAAAGTACCCGTGCTTCGCCGCGACGATTGCCGAACCATCTTTCTCAAAAACCAAATTACCCTTATTCACATTCTATAACTCGGCGGTTCAGATCATTGATTGGTCGAATTGCTCAACGGTAATGCTGAAAGTTGTGCCAGTACATGATCTAATGTCGAGACGGCGGCCCAGCCGACACGCATCATTTCAATAGCGGGGTCGTGCAGATTGGGGAGCGTCGTGCCGGTGCAGTCCTCGATAACGGTCGGCATGTAATCACGAAAGCTCGCGTCCTTCGACGTCGCGGCGACGCACTGGTTGGTCAACACGCCGGTGAAGATGACGGTCTCCGCCTTCAAGCCGCGTAGGATGACGTCGAGATTCGTGCTGAAGAAGGCGCTTAGCCGGGTCTTCTCGACATACCAATCGTCGGGCAACGCACCCAGCGGCTCATAGACTTCGTATCCCCAGGTGCCTTGCCGCAAACCGCCATCCTTCAAGAAGGGGCGATGTTGCATGAACGGACCGCCGTCGACGACGCCCTTGGTGCCGTGGCGGGTCCAAACGATCGGTACGCCGCGCCGCCGCGCCTCGGCGGTGAGCGCATTGATAGGATCGATCACCCGCTGCATATGGCTGATGTCGATGGCACTTTTCCCGTAATGCCCGTCATCATGGAGAAAATCGTTCTGGAGATCGATATGCACGATGACCGTGCGGCCCGGCACAATATCCACACGTAAAGGCTCGAAAGGGATGGCACCTTCGACCGATGTGTAATCGCTCATTGTTGAATGCTCCTCTCCGGGCAAGGCTCCTTTCGGAAATTCGGATTACTCACCGCTTGCAATCGGAATAGATAATAATCTCAGAAATATAGAATGCGACAAATAGGAACCGACCGCCATGACCAATACCGCCGCCCACGTTCTCGCCGCCACGCTCGATCTCCATGGGGTCGATGTCGCCTATTGTGTGCCGGGGGAAAGCTATTTGCCGCTGACCGACGCCTTTATCGACTTCCCGAATATGCAGCTGGTGGTCTGCCGACACGAAGGTGGGGCAGGATTCATGGCGGCCGCGCACGCACGGCTTAGGAACGAGCCTGGTGTCTGCATTATCAGCCGGGGGCCCGGTGCCATGAACACCGCAATCGCGCTGCATGTCGCCTATCACGATGCCGAGCCGGTCGTGTTCCTGATTGGGCAAGCGGAGCGCGACGAATTAGGACGCGGCGCGCTACAGGAGATGAACTACTCAAAGACATTTTCCGACACCGCAAAATTGGTAATCGAAGTGATCGATCAATCCCGCATTTCCGAAGCCGTAGCCCGCGCCTTTCATGTGGCACAAGCGGGCACGCCCGGCCCGGTCGTGGTCGTGCTACCGGAAGATTTGCTCTACGGCCCCTCCGACGCGGAGCCGCTCGGCCCTCGCAAGAAAGCAATCACGGGTCCCGCCGCGTCCGATGCCGCACAGGCACTCGATATGCTGCAAAAAGCGGAGAAGCCGCTCGTCATCGCCGGGGGACGCCTGCACGGCGCCGAAGCCCTTGCGGATTTCACCGCCTTTGCCGAGGAGTTCCAACTTCCGGTCGCGACCTCACAACGACGCTTTCATGTCTTCGACAGTCGCCATCCGAATGCCGCCGGCCGACTCTTCAATCGGGCACCAAAGGAACTTCTCGACGCCATGCATGAGACCGACTTATTGCTGGTATTAGGTGAGCGAATCGGCCCCTCGATGAGCCAAGGATTCACTTTCCCAAGGGCACCGAAACCGGATCAGCCGATGATCCATGTCTGGCCAAGCACTGAAGAAGTCGGGCGAAATTTCCAACCGGAATTAGGCATTGGTTGCGACCCACACGAATTTATCAAGGCGATGCGAGCCAAAGGTGGGGGTGACCTGCCGAGCGGTCGCGCCACCTGGGTGCAGCGCCTGAACAGCATCCACAAGGAAGTCATGAACTGGACGCCGGTCTCCTCCAACGATGGCGTCGTCTTCGGGCATGTGGTGACCGCCATCGACAAACACATGGCGAAGGACGCCGTGGTCACCTGCGACGCGGGCAATTTCTCCAGCTGGCCGTCGCGTTTCCTAAACATGGGGCAAGAGAACATGTTCATCGGCGCTACTGTCGGCGCCATGGGCCCGGGCGTGCCGTCCGGGGTCGCCGCTGGGCTCTCTACCCCTGGCCGTCAGATCATTGTCTTTGTTGGCGACGGCGGGGCGCTAATGACCGGAAACGAATTGGCGACCGCCATCCAATATGGCGTGCCGATCAAGATATTCGTCTCCAACAACAACGCCTTCGGCACGATCCGTATGCATCAGGCCCGCAGCTTTCCAGGCCGCAAAACGGCGACCGATCTAGTAAATCCGGATTTCGCCGCCTGGGGCGAAGCCTTCGGAGCGAAGGGCTTCAAGATTGAAACCGAAGCCAAAGCGGAAGAGATCGTCGCCGCCGCCATGGCTTATGACGGACCTTGCGTGATAGAGACTCGAGTAAGCCTCAACCATATCTCTCCCTCCGCACGCATCGACGAGATCGAAGCGCGATAGGGCAAAAGAGCGCCCACCTATGGCGAATGCTGAAGATCTCGAGACATTAGAGAAAGCCGCGAACTTAAAAGCTGCAGGCTTTCACCGCGACGCCGTCGATCTCTGCCAAAGCCTAGTGAGGGATAATCCTGACTTCTTCGAGGCTCATGCGGTCAAGATGGAGGCGCTGCAATACGCTGAAGACGGCTCAGTCGAGGAGATATTCGAATCCCTAAAGTTTTGGGCGAACTTGAACTCACCTGGGGCCGCCGGTCTTGTCGAACCTACCGCTTCTTCTTCGCTATCGGACAAACTGAGAGTCGGTTACATGGCGCTAGATTTCCGCGCGAACCCGGCGACGCTCGGCACCCTTCCCGCCCTGCATTTTCACAACCGGGAGCAGTTTCACATTTCAGGTTATGCCGATCTCTCGCGCCCGGACGGCGCCACCGAGCAATTTCTGCAGCGCTGCGATTCCCACCGTAATTTCTCCGGTGTATCTTCCGCTGATGCTGCGCGAATGATCCGGGAGGATGAGATCGACATTCTCGTCATTCTCGCCGCCCACACCGCACGATGGCTTCCCGCTATTGCCCAGCATCGACCAGCACCGGTGCAAATCTCTTGGCACAACAACTGTTCCGTCGGCATTCCAGAAGTCGACTATTTTATCGGTGACCCCATCAGCACCCCGAGCGACGGGCCGGAACCGTTCTTGGAACGCGTCATCCGTATGCCATGCTGGACGATACAGGCTTTCCCTTACGAGATGCCGGACATTGCCACCCTACCAGTGCAGGCGAATGACTACGTCACGTTCGGCTCGTTCAACAACCCGATCAAAATCACCACACGCGTGATTTCCCTGTGGAGCCGTGTGTTGCAACAGGTGCCTAATTCGCGGCTGCTGCTCAAATTCTACGATATCTATACGAACACCGCGCTCACCGAACGCATAGCCAAAGGCTTTACCGACCACGGGATCGCAGCAGACCGCATCCAATTTCTCGATAGCACCGAAAACCGGGGCCAGCATTTAGCGCAGTATAGCCGGATCGACATCGCCCTCGATCCGTTTCCCTTTAGCGGAGCGACTACCACTTTCGAGGCACTGCTCATGGGCGTGCCGGTGATCTCGCTCCTCGGTGATCGCTTCGTCGCACGCATGTCGAGCAGCCTCTTACACAGCGCCGGACTGCAAGCGTTCTCCGCGACCTCAGAAGAGGCCTATATTGTGTGCGCCACGGAACTCGCCGGTAATGTCGACTTTCTCGCCCGCATTCGGGGGGCGCTTCGGCCCATGCTCCAGGCCTCTCGCCTCCATGACAGTCGCCGCTTCGCGCGGAACCTCGAGCGAGTTTACCGGGCCGCTTGGAGGATACGGCAAACCAAGATGGCGCAGTTGTCTCAATGAGCATAATCGATAAGTTCGAGGCCCTCGCTCCGTTCCGGGTTCGCAGTTTCCGGTTTCAATGGCCTGCCGATCTACTGACCTCTTGGGCGTTCGAGATGGAGATGCTCGTGCTCGGCTGGTATGTCTTGGTGACGACGGATTCGGTCATTCTGTTGACGGCATTCGGCGCGCTCGGATTCATCGGGACATTGGTCGCACCCGTCTTCGGCATGCTAGGCGACCGGCTCGGACGGCGGACGATGCTCTGCTTCATGCGGGCTTATTACGCATGCCTCGCGGTCGTGACCATGATCCTCGGCATGACCGACCAACTGACCCCGTATTTCATCTTGGCGATCTCGCTTCTGGCTGGATTGGTGCGACAGTCAGACCTTGTTATGCGCAATTCCTTGATTGGCGACACCATGCCGCCAGAGCATTTGGTCCGAGGCATCGGGTTGGCACGAACGACACAAGATACCGCCCGCATCTTCGGCGCGTTGGCGGGCGCCGGATTGTTCGCGGCCTTCGGGATCGGCAACACGTATATTGTGGTTGCGGGTTTCTACGTTATGAGTTTTTTGTTTTCGCTGGGCCTCGCGCAGTCGTCACGGCCGGAGGAAAAAACTTCGCGGTGGCGCGAACTGAAGGAAGGCTTTGTCTATATCTGGAATACACCGCGCCTGCTGGCGCTGATGTGGTTGGCGTTCCTGATCAATTTCTCGGCCTTTCCCTTCACCATTTCGCTGTTACCGTTTTCGGCCAAGGAAATCTACCACGTCGGTGAGGGCGGATTGGGAACGCTCATCGCGGCATATGCGTCGGGGGCGTTTGTCGGCTCTATCCTGATGGCAACGACCGGTGGCTCGCGAAAACCGGCCACTTTCATGTTCGCCTTCGCTTTGAGCTGGTACGTATTGTTGGCCGTATTTGCCGCCATAACAAAAATAGAGCTCGGGCTCGCGGTGCTATTCTGTATCGGCATCGTGCAAAGTTTCACGATGCTATCGATGTCGAGCCTGATCCTCGGCACCGCCGCCGCGGAGCTAAGAGCACGTGTGATGGGCGTGCGAATGCTGGCCGTCTACGGATTGGGGATCGGTTTGCCGATCGCGGGCGTCCTGATCGATGCGATCGGGTATGTCGGGACCGTCTGGATTTTCGCCGCGATCGATATTGTCGCCGCCGGCGCAATCGCTTTTAAATGGCGGCGGGCACTTTGGCCCTGAGCAGGGATTTGCTAGAATAACCCGATCAAAGGGGAGAAGCCGGAATGAGCGCTGAATTGAAGACATTAAAAGTGAAGAAGCTGGCCGATGCCGAAGAGGTCGATTTCGGCCCGTTCTCATCTTATCACCCATTGGTGGCCGACGGCGACACGCCAGTGCGGACGGGTATACAAGTTGCCAAACCAGGGTATGAGGCGCAATTGCATCGCCACCCCTATGTCGAAGTGCTCTTCATTCTAGAGGGCGAAGCGGACGCTTGGCAGGAAGGTGAAGAGGACACACCCGTCCGGCTTGGCCCAGGAGACAGCATCGCCATTCCAGCGGGTATGTGGCACAGCTTTCGGACCGCCGGAGACAGCACGTTGAAATTGCTCGGCATCCATTCGAACCCCAAGCGCGTGGTAAACTACCGTGACCTGGAATCCAAAGAACACGGATACCCCGTCTTAGACGAATAGCTGTTTTGTCGTTATGCAGCTCGGGGTCGGTCCGTCGCTTCGATTACGACCCGCCATAGCTTGCGTTCATGCGGGAAATAGTCTGCAACTGGATAGTGCAGGCAGTGCACGTTTTCCCACACAACAACAGTATTCTCACGCCAGACAACGCGCAGATGGAATTCGGGCCGTTGCACGTGGAGATACAGCTTACGTAACAGCGCATCTCCCTCCTCCGTCGGCATCTCGGCGATGCTGCGGCAATAGATCGGTACATTCACGAATAGGAATTTGCGGCCATTCGCCGGATTGAGCCCGACCAAAGGGTGTAAGACCGGTGGCGCCTTCGCCATGGCCGCAGCCTCTTCCGCCGAATGACGCCGTTTTGTATTCTGTGTCGTCGTCACCCGATGGAAACAATTCAATCCCTCGATCCACTCCTTCATCCGCTCCGACAATCCGTCATATGCCGCTTCCAAACTGGTGAACAGCGTATCGCCGCCAACCGATGGCAGCAGTTTGGCATAGAGACTAAGGATCGGGGTCGGCAAATCGCGGAACGAATGGTCCATATGCCAAAAATTAATCCGCTGCTGTTCATCTGGGCGGATATGGATCGCACCGACTTCAGCCGGGTGCCCGTCATCGACAGCCATGTCTTCCTTCACCGGCGTCCCAAAAATTCGCATGAACTCGGCATATTGATGGGGACTGAGGTCTTGGTTTCGAAAGATAATGACCTTTCGGTCTATCAAGGCCTGCCGGATATCCGCTTGCGCCTCCGGGCTGGGTTGGCGCAAATCCACATCCGAAATCTCCGCGCCCACATTCACTGTCAGCGGTTTCGCATCGATATGGCGATAGGTTTCCATGGAAATTTGCCTATTCCGTTTGGCGAGCTCTTCGAGGAGACCGGCGAAA
>CAXAGK010000104.1:0-10263 GCA_963968305.1 uncultured Rickettsiales bacterium
GCGTATTGATATCCGTCGATTTCACCACTGCTCATGTCGGTCTTTCCATTTACCGGGTAATTCATTACATCCTTTTGCAACACATCGGCAAACAGTCGTCATGCCGACGACCGGCTGATTGAGAACAACAAGACATTGGGAGTGTGACGTATGCGTATTCTTGCCTTCGATAAGTCCGGAAATCCCACCCTTGGGGTGCGCCGTGGCGATGAGGTTGTCGATCTGTCCGTGGCCGCGCCGGATTTGCCGGGCGATTTGCCGGCATTGCTGGCAGGCGGCGACGACGCCATGGCACGCGCTAAATCCGCTGTCGACGGTGCGTCGGGTGACGCTGTCCGCTCCGCTGAAGGGTTGACCTATCACCCGACAATCTGGAACCCAGGTAAGATCATCTGTGTCGGGCTGAATTACGCGGCCCATGCGGCCGAAGCCCAGAGCGACACCAGCACGGTCCAAGATTACCCTTCGCTGTTCCTGCGGGTGACGACGACACTTGTGGGGCATGAACAGGCACTGGTCGTCCCGAAAGCATCCAGCAACCTGGATTACGAGGCGGAGATGGTGGCGGTAATCGGTAAATCCGGCAGCGGCGTCTCAAAAGCCGATGCCCTGGAATATGTCGCCGGATATTCGGTCTTTAACGAAGGCTCGGTCCGGGACTACCAATTCAAGTCTTCGCAATGGACGAGCGGTAAGAATTTCGACGCTACCGGCGGGTTTGGCCCCTATTTTGTGACCGCCGACGAAGTCCCGGCGGGTGGCAAGGGATTGCGGATCCAAACCCGGCTCAATGGCGAAACCATGCAGGACGCCAATACCGCGACGATGATATTCGATATACCCACCCTGATAGAGATCATCACAGAGGTGATGACCCTCCATCCCGGCGATGTAATCGTCACAGGGACGCCGGAAGGTGTGGGATTTGCGCGTACGCCCCCGGTATGGATGAAGCCGGGCGATGTTTGTGAGATCGATCTCGAAGGTGTTGGTGTTTTGCGCAATACGATTGCAGCACCCTGATAAAAGCACAATAAATCAATAAGTTATGATTCGGGCGTTGGTGAAATTCAGCGCCCGTTTTACTGTGTATCTGATGAAAATCATGGAATTTAGCCTCAGTCGATTCCAATACTGAAACAGAATCACTACATTCGCAGTTAAAATCGCCGATTCCCGGCGAGTCTTGACGTTTGTTAACTTCATATAAAGTTTGCGGCTCGAGCGATTCTCCGAGTCGCCAACGAGTTATGTTCAGGAGCTCTAGAAATTTCGCTCGAACCGACAAATACGAGAGTTGGAGACTGCGGAATAATCCAGAACAAAAAAAACATCGAAAAGGCCTGGTTTACCCGACCGATTCTTGCGCATCCGATTTATTGCGGGTGCCGGGATCGGATGCGGCAGACTAGCGATTGAGAATTCGATTTTGAACGATAGTGCGGATGTGTAGACGCGGTGATGCACGCTTCAGACCGGATAGGCGTAATGCGTCGGATCCACCAATCAAATCAATTACGGAAACAGCTAAGTTGGCCAAACCCTTACCACATTGTCCCGAGAATTGAAGATGGTTTGCACTAATTCCCTTCTCACTGTGACTAAATATGGAGTTTTGATGGAAAATCAAATAAACAAGGAGTATCAGTCATTATATCGATATCGTATCGTAATATAACGCTAAATATCGAGTGTTTCTTAATGCTTACCCACTAGATGGAGTACATCGAAGGGGCCACCGCAATGGCAAGACATTGTTTCTAACGAATAAAAAATAGGCAAATATTTCACGCCTATTTAATAATCATTATTGGTCAGGCATGCCGACTCCGGGAGTTCTGGTTAACTCTTGGCGACCAATTCGGGTGCGATATATTGAAAATTTTAGCTATTTATTAATTTTTCAAGAATCACAAGCGAGACGGCTTGGCGTCAAAGGATTAAGACGGCACGTTAATCCGAACTTAAAATCGCACCCTTCACCCGCTCGGCTGTTACGATCCCGATTCGTCTGTTCGTCTCTTCCGTCACTCCGGCGACGTGGGGAGAGAGGATGAGGTTGGGTGTATCAAGAAAATGCGCGGCGCTTTTAACGGTGACGGGCTCCGTTGCGAAGACATCGATGGCGGCACCGAACAAATGGCCCGACTTAACCCCTTCGGCGACGGCGATCTCGTCGATGACGCCGCCCCGTGCCGGATTAATGAGGATAGCGCCCGGTTTCATAAGTGCGACGGCGGCTGTATCGATCAAATGATGCGTCTCATCGCCATAAGGTGCGTGAATCCCAACCACGTCGGAAGTCTCCAGCAAGGTTTCGAAATCCACGCGTTCGTCGACGAGAGCCCAGGCCGGGTCGTCATCCGCTAGATACGGGTCATAAGCGACGACATTCATGTCGAAGGCCTTGGCACGTGTCGCGACTGCCTTGCCGATGCGGCCGAGGCCGATAATACCAAAGCGCTTCTCGAACGCTTCGTGCCCTTTGAGATCGCGGCGTGGAAATTTGCCGACAAGCATCAACTCGTTGACCCGGAACGCGCCGTCGCGCAGCAGCGCAATCATCGATCCGATGGTATATTCCGCAACGGCTACATGGTTGGCGCCGAAAGCTGGGAAGACTGGGATACCTCGGCGCTCGCAGGCGTCGAGATCTATCCGCTCCGTTCCAACCCCAAGCCGCCCGACTGCCTTCAGGTTTGGCGCTAGATCCATCAATTCGTCGTTTACCCGTGTCAGATTGCCAACGATGAGGCCCCGTGCCTCCGCTAGGAGAGCCGGTAGCTTGTCTGGATTGTTGACCAGGGTGTTGTCGTAATGGACGTCAAAGTCGCACTTGAGGGCATCGACGGCATCCGCATGAATGAATTCCACGATGACGATATCGGGCATGAGTCATTTTCCTGAAGAGTATGATTACGGGCGACAGCTGCCCTATTCGATGAGCCCCGCTTCACGAGCAAGCGGCAAATATTCGACCCGCCTTGAGGTCATAAAAGCCGGGACGTCTTTATATCCGATGGAGAGGGGAACAAAGCCAAGTTCTGACTTCCGTGCTTTGAATGCTGGATCGTCGCCGATGCGTCCAAAGAGTTCGGATATCTTAAGGCGAATTTTCTCGGTCGTCGATTTGGGAACCGCCACGCCACGATAGGCCCCGCCGACGAAATCATAGCCCAACTCTCGGAATGTCGGGACATCGGGAAATTTCGGATGCCGCTTCTCCATCGCGACTGCCAGCATTCGCAGCTTATCACGATATTTCACGGCGCCGGTGGTATAGGCCCAACTCGCGTCCACTTGCTCGTCCAGCAACGCGGCAACCGCGGCGGCGGTGCCTTTCTTGCCGTTATAGGCGGATTTGGCCCTTAGGCGCTCGTCAAACCAAACTTGAGCCAAATGGTTCGCGGTTCCTCGACCGGAGCCGGAGAAGGAAACTTTCCCCGGCTTGGCGTTCATGACCTTGATGAGGTCTTCCAAAGTTTTGTACTGGCTTTCCTCTCGAACGAGGATTGCGTGCGGGGTATAATGAAAGATATGCACGATCCCGAGGTCTTCGGTCTTGTAGTTCGCGCCGCGTAACGGTTGCAGCAAGATATGGGGCAAGTTGACGCCGATGAGCGTGTGACCGTCGTCCGGCATCTCGTTGAGTTGGCTCCAGGCCACGGCACCGCCGCCGCCCGGCCGATATTTCACGACGAGGTCCTGGCCCGTGAGCTTCATGAATACGGGCTGCTGCAGTCGGGCGGTGATACCGGATTCGCCGCCGGCCCCGAATGGAATGATATAGTCGACCGGTTTTTTAGGGAATTCCGCCGCCGCGGGCATGGACCAAGCCAGCAGAGCCGCGAACGTCGCCGTTCCAAGTCTGCTCATTCCAGTCCGATATCTTCTCATGGTCTCACTGAAAGTATGGCCCGGCGGCGGCATGCCGCCGCCGGTGCCGTTCTTAAGCGCTTTGGTATAGCTTGGTCATCACGAATTCCCGGTGGCCGAGCGCTTCGGCACAGGTCATCCGCCCGTTACAAGTGCGCATCGCGATGTCGATGAGTTGGTCACCCGCCTCGTCGTAATTCATCTCGCGGCGCAGAATGCCCGAGACGTCGAGGTCAACGTGTTCCGCCATCTCGCGCGCGGTTCGCGGATTGGCTGTTAGTTTGATCACCGGCTCGATCGGGTTACCGATGACGTTGCCTTGGCCTGTCGGGAAAAGATGCACCACGAAACCCGCGGCCGCTTGCAAGGTCACGCATTCGGCAGCGGCCGATGATGTGTCCATGAAATAGAGGCCCGCGCCCTTCGCTGGCTCTTCAGCGGGTTTGAGGACGTCGATATAGTTCGTCTTCTTACCTATCTTCTCCAAATTGCCGAAGGCTTTCTCTTCGATGGTCGTCAGGCCACCTTCAATATTGCCCTTGGTCGGCTGACTTTCCGATAGATCGTCCGTTTTATGACGCTCGATCATGTCGTTATACTCAGTCCAGGTGGCGTAGAACTTCTCGCTCGCCTCGGGTGTGGCGCCGCGTTCCTTGCAAATCAATTCGGCGCCGGTGATCTCCGACGTTTCACCGAAACAACTGGTGATACCGATCGGGTCCATCTTGTCGATGAAGTTACCGACAGTAGGGTTCGAGCCGATGCCGGAAGTTGTGTCGGACTCGCCGCATTTGACCGAGACCCAGAGCTCGCTGATATCGCATTGCTCGCGCTGATTTTCGGAGGCGTCCTGGAGCATTTCTTGTGCGACGCGGCAGGCGTCGGCGACGGTCTTGATCTCGCCATTGCGCTCCAGCGCGAAGCCTTCGACCCGCTTGCCGGTCTTGGCAATGCCGTCGACGACGCGTCCGGTCCAACCAGGCTCGATACCGATGACAATAACGCCCGCGACATTCGGGTTAGCCCCGGTGCCAATCAGGGTCCTAAAATGCAGATTCAAATCCTCGCCGAACTGCAAACGCCCGTAGTGGTGCGGCAGTGCCATCGTTCCCTTGACGTTGTGCTCGACCTTTTCGCAGGCTGCGTTGGAAAGGTCATCCAGCGGCAAGATGATGACGTGGTTACGGATGCCGACGCGGCCGTTCTCGCGGCGGTATCCCATGAAATTTTTGGGCAACATGGTTCCTACCACTTCTTTGTCTTAAGGTTGTGGGTGTGGACGTGGCCGCCGATGGCGACGTCCTGAACGATTTTACCGATATCGTGGCCGTATTTCAGGACCGCATCTCCATCCTTGAAATGGGAAAGTGCGATCTTGTGGCCGAGTGGTATATCGTTCAGTGCCTTGACGGTGATCGTCTCGTCCGACTCCATCTTCCAGCCGGTCAGGTCTATCCCTGTTTTTACGTCTTCGACGACCACAACGCCCACGGTGTCGGTGTCGTTATGGACGACGAAATGAGGCGCGGACATGCTTCCTCCTGTGTTGATATTATTATCGTGACGGGTCTTGTCCGACGGTGCGTGAATACGCGTTCTCCGGGAACAATCCGTGTGTACGGCCATAAAAGACCTGACGCTATGGGGAGTCAATGCTACCACTGGGATTACGGGAGACTTCCGGCTTTTTTCGACCTTAGGCGCCGCCATCGTGAGCGGTGCGGCTGTCCGCAGGAGCCTGATCGCGCTCGCTCATGCCATAATCGCGCAGGACGGAGGCGACTCGTAATCGGTAATCGGCGAACACGCCGCCGCGTCCTTTCGCCTGTGCGCTGCGATGTTTTCCCAGATTGCGCCACTCGAGGACGGCGTCCTCGTCGCGCCAAAATGAGAGTGAGAGGACCTTGCCCTCGTCCGTCAGGCTCTGAAATCGTTCGATGGAAATGAAGCCGTCGATTTTTTCCAGTTCCGGCCGCAATCCGCCGGCAATATCCAGATATTCCTGCTTACGACCATCGGCGGGCCAAACTTCGAAGATGACTGCAATCATGTAATTTCCGACTCATATCTTTAAGAATACACAGTCTTGCCGATGATGTCTTACGGCGTCCAACCCTAATTGACTGCCATACCGTAGACAGCACTCGGGGGCGAAGCGAGATCGAATTCCAAGCGAAGCACCTTGCCGGATTAGCTGTATTCAAGGTGGTTCACGAGACTGTCCACGATCCCGTTGCCGCGCAGGCTGTGAGTGGAACTTCTTCTGAACCAGATAACGGATTTGAAATCGAAACCCCGCCCTTCATCTTCAATGCGCACCGAGATGCGCGTGCCGTTCCGCGTTGCGGAGATTTTAAGGCGGCGTTTTCCAAGCCGATTGTTGGCGAGCCGCGTCTCGACGTCATCTAAGAACTCGCCGATGTTATCGAGGTCAACGGCATTCGAAATGGAGCCGATTTCCAGATTCCCATGCAAGAGGGTGTTTGCGATGGATTCGTGAAGCGCGATTTGGATCGCTGCTTTGACTTCATCGGGCATTTCGAAGTCGCATTCGAACCTCCGGATGAGGATGCTCGCCAGGTCCAATGAGTAAGCCGCCACGGAAGACATATTGATTAAAAAGGAATTTGCCGTCACGTCGGTCAATGACCTCGGCGCGCTCGCGATATCGCAATCATGATTGGTTTCAATAATAGCGGCTGTTGGGCGGCTGCAGATTTGCAGCAATTCGTCATGGGAAAGTACTTTGGAAAAAGTCAGGATCTGATACTCAGCGGTTGGCTTTGGAGCGGTGTTCGACAGTTCCGGTTCAAAGTGGATAGATCGAGCGGGAGTTCCAACTTTCTTGATGTCGTTGACGTCTAGCGCATCGCAGCAAACAATGTAGCCGTCGCTTGGCATCATCTTACTCCATTCTTGGTCAATTGATCCGCGACCGTTGAAATTTAATATTCGAAAGACACTCCCAGTGTGATCGTCGCGGCATGAGATTAAAATGTCGTAAACATTCAGAGGAAAACTGACTTTTTTTCGCGGGGTCCGTATTAATCCGTTGATGCAGGTCAACGCCTTAACGGCATTCAATCTATATGTATCTGCGATGTATGGGCTGCGGTTGACGCTTCACGAACACAAACGCAGACGAAGGAAGTCGATGGGCGGCGAATACGATGTGGGTGCGGCGGAATTACGGGAATTGGCCGGAAAACTCAGCGATCTGCTGCAGATCAGAACCTTGCCGATCGGTATGAAACAATTTGAGAACCTGGAAGAGATGCAGGAGATCAAAGGGTTGCGGATGCAGGCGGAAGGCCGCAAGCACACGGCTTGCCAATTGGTCACGCAAAGCTGGATCGCCGGTTTCACGCTCGGCGTGACGGCGGTAAACGTGCGCGGGCAATCGAATTGCGGCGGCGTCATGGGTATCGACATGCCGGATGAAGGCACGCTGTCAGGCGAACACATGACCGGCGTCTGGTTTGAAAACCAGGAAGCGGCGAAGGCGCACCAGGACGGGATGACCCGGCAGGTCCACGGCAAATTCATCGGTACGGTGTGCTCACCCCTGCGCTCGGCCCGGCTCGATCCTCCTGTTTGTGAATGGCCTGCAGTGGAAACGCTACAAGCGATACGACATGTCGATCACCGGAGAGAGTGCGTGTTCCGACAGTTGGGGCAAGGCACTGCGCACCAAAGAGACGTCGATTTCAAATCCCTGCTATGCCGAGCGCCGCTAAGGCGGCGTCGCAGATGACGAACTCCTGATCGCGATGCCGCCCGACGAGTTCGCCCGCGGCATCGAGGGCGTGGAAGCGCTCAGCAAGAGCGGTCTGCGCTATCCGATACCACCCTACGGCGCACATATGGATCCATCGGAAGGGATGGGGAAGAGTTACAGTTAAGGCGCGCTCTCCGTCACGCAGAACTTTGCCGTCGTATTGCTTTGCCGGGGCGGGCGTCGGTGGTCGCGCCATCGTGCCAGACCGCGCGGCCGTTCACGAAGACAGTGTCGATGCCGGCGGCGGGCTCCATTGGGTGATCGAAATCGGCCATGTCGAGTACGGTTTTCGGATCGAAGACGACGAGGTCGGCAAAGTTGCCTTCCTTGAGCTCGCCCCGGCCCTCGAGCCCGAAGACCGATGCCGGCTTACCTGACATTCGGTGCACGGCGTCCTCGAGGCTCAACAATTCGAGGTCGCGGCTATAGTGACCCAACACCCTGGGAAAGGTGCCCCAGAGCCGCGGGTGGGGATGGTGGTCGTGCGGCAGTCCGTCAGACGCGACCATAGAATGCTGGTACTTGATAATCCGTTGCACGTCGGCTTCGTCCATCATGAAATAGATGGCGCCTGCCGGCTGAAGGCGGTCGCAGGCGTCCTCAACGCTGCATCCCCATTCTTCCGCGATATCTGAGAGATCACGCCCGCCTGCTTCCGGCTCCGGGACGGACCAGGTGATAATGACGCGCCGCGCCTCGCCCAGTCGCCATTTCTGCAAAACAGTCGAGCCCGCGACATAGGGATAGACGTCGAGGTCTACCCGCTGGTCCTTTCGGATGCGATCGATAATCTCCAGCGTTTCTTCGCTGCGGCCCCAATTCTGCTTACCCGTTACCTTATGATGGGACAGGACGACGGCGGCGTCGGATTCCCGGCCGATGCGGAAGGCCTCTTCCAGGGATTCGACGATATCATCGCCCTCGTTCCGCAAATGGGTCGTGTATAGCGCGCTCGCGGGTCCGAGAAGCTCGGCAAGTTTTAGAATCTCGCTCGTCGGCGCCGGTTTTGCTGGTTCGTAGGCGAGGCCGGTCGAGAGGCCGACGACACCGGCATCGAGGGCTTCGGCCAAGTTGTCGCGCATGGCGTCAATCTCGGTATCGGTTGCCGGTCGTTGCAATTCGTCCATCGCGCCGACGCGGAGCGTCGTGTGACCGCAAAGAAGCGCTGCGTTCGTCGCGGCGGGATTGGCGTCGATGGCGCTAAAGAATTCAGACATGTGGGGAAATTTATAACCGTCACCGAGTAGATCGAGCGGCGGCGGCGGACGGTCTCCCACGAAGCGGAGCGGGGCCAGGCTTACGCCGCAATTCCCGGCGACGACAGTGGTGACACCTTGGCTCGTCTTATATGACATGTCCGGTTTGGAAAGCAGGGCGTGATCGTCATGGGTATGGACATCGATGAAGCCCGGCGCTACGACGCGGTTCGCAACGTCATGATCCACATCGGCCGAAGCCTTCGATAAGTCTCCGATCGTGGCGACACGGTCGCCCCTAATGCCGATATCGGCGCTTTGCCGGGCGGCCCCAGTGCCGTCGATGACGTCGCCGTTTCGGATGATCACGTCGTATTCGTTCGCCATGGCTTGAGCCTTACAATTATTTTTAATCAAGGTTCAATCTAACCGCCTGCTCGGGATTGGCCAACGGTGTCCGAGCGCCACCTTCTGTTGAAATGATTATCTAGGAGCGTGTTTGAAGATGGACCTCAGCCCCGAGAGAGTGCGGCAAGACGCCGAGGATGTATTCGATGTGATCGTGGACGGTGGCATCGCCATAATACCGCTCGACGTCGCCTATGCGATTATCGGACATCGGGAGGCGGCGATTAAGAAGATTTTCGCGGTGAAGAACCGCAGTTTTGAGAAGCCCAGCGGCATGCTCGCCTGCATGGATCACTCGCTGCTGTTTCACAATCTGGGTGATAAAGAGCGGGAGATCCAACACGCTCTGTTCGATGAGTATGACTTGCCGTTTTCGGTGGTGGCGCCGTTTGACCCGAAACATCCGGAATTGGCGGGTGTCGATCCATATGTGATCGAGACGTCTTCGAAGGCCGGAACCCTGGATACACTTTTGAACGCGGGGGCATTGCACAATGCATTGACGCAATTGTGTTTTGAGAGAGGTAAGCCCGTGTTTGGGTCGTCGGCGAATATATCGCTGAGCGGCAGCAAATTCAGCGTCGCTGACGTAGAGCAGGAATTGAAAGAAGTCGCCGATATCATCATCGATCACGGCACCTCGAAATATGCCAATCCGGAAGGTGTTTCGAGCAGCATTATCGACTTCCGGGATTTCACCGTCGTTCGGTATGGTTGCTGCTTCGATCAACTGGACAGTATTTTCCGCGATAGGTTTTCTATCGAATTACGGCCTGCATCGTAGAATAAAAATAATTCTTTCAAATAAAGGCTAATGAATATTATAAGCTGAATATTCTAATATTACTGTGAACTGAATTGTCGCGTTGAATTTTATTATTTATCGGCATGGTTTTTCGTACTATCCGCAGATTGGTCTGGATACGATTGGACCGCGATTGGATGACGATGCCGACGCGGGGGTACAATTCGCCGGGAGGCCATTCGACCTTGGCAACGACACGG
>CAXAGK010000105.1:0-10204 GCA_963968305.1 uncultured Rickettsiales bacterium
CAGGGAAAAACTATAATCAATCCACAAATCGTTCCACGAGTAACGGCAGCTTACACCCACCACCTTGCTTCTTCATATACGGCGCCACCGGCATGCAGGTGTTCATGCAGGTCTTCACATTGATGTCGAGGACGCGGGTCAGCATTTCTTCCGACGTGTCTGACGGTAGGCCCGTGGTGACCAGGTCCTGGGTGTCATTGGCTTCCGTGGAGGCGTCGCGCTCATCGGCGAAGACGGCCGTGCCGCCGCCAGCATTGGACACCGCGATATCGATACTGCCCAATTCGGCCGAGATCTCCGCCATGGATTTCTCCGTTGCGGCGCGTTCAGTCAGGTCGACCTCTAGCCCCTTGGTTCGCACTCCAAGCGCCTGGCATTCCGCCATAACACTGTCGGCGGTCATCAGCTCTTTTTCGAATTCGTAGACGTCGGCGGCCTTGAGGTTGCGGTCAATGATAGCGATATCGGCGCCCAATCCCGCTAGCCGTAGGGCGTAACCTCGGCCAAGGCCGCGTGCGCCGACCGTGATTAGGGCTGCCTTGCCCGCTAAATTTTGCTCACTCATGTTTCCGCCTCGTACGTGTATTTCTGTCATATCTAAAAATGGCGACACGCGGCGCGATGGCCAGACCACTCAGGCCAGCAATTGTCAGGCAACAGGGGGAAGGCTATCCTGCGGGCGATACGATGAAAGTTACGAATTCATGAGTTTTCAGGCCTCCATTGCAGCGACGATCCCTGGAGATCGATTGCCGCCCAACCATCCGCCGGCCCATAGGGGACCGATTTCCGGACCATCGATTTGGTATGGACCGGAGATACTTGGGGATTCTGGGTGGATCGAACCGTTGGATATCCGCGAAAAGGCGGAGTTATTGGATGCGCTTCGAGGTGTCCGCTCGTTTGGGGCCGATCTCCAACGGATAAATCGAGATACGTTTCCGCTGCCGGTTTTGGGGAAACGGCTCGACGCGTTACGCCAGGAAGTGATCAACGGGCGCGGCTTCGTTCTGCTGCGCGGTGTACCCATCGACGGCTTGTCCTTTGAAGAGATGGCGGCACTCTATTGGGGCCTCGGATCGTATATCGGTAATGCGCGGCCTCAGAATGGGCGCGGACACCTCTTAGGCCATGTCACCGATGTGGAAGGTTCCGTCGTCGAGGCGGCGCGAGGATATCTCACCAACCGGCACCTGCGATATCATTGCGACTACGTGGATATCGTCTCGTTGCTATGCCTGCGGAAATCTAAGTCAGGTGGTCTCAGCTCGCTGGTGAGTTCGCACTCCATCCACAATGAAATATGGGCCTCCCGGCCCGATCTCGCGAAGATTTTATACGGTCCGATCCCCCGTGATCGGCATGACGAGATACCCCCGGGAAAGGGGCCTTGGTATGAGTTGCCGGTCTTCAATTATTACCGGGAGCGGTTGGCGATCTATATCATTCGCCGACATATCGACTCAGCGACGGAATACCCCGACGCCCAGCCAATGACGCTGGAACTGTCTGAGGCGTTGGATTTAGTGGAAAAACTCGCCAATGATCCGGCCCTATATATGCAGATGGAGTTCGAGCCGGGCGACATGCAAATCGTTCACAACCATCAAATCATGCATGACCGCACGTCTTATGAGGATTGGGACGATCCCGATCAAAAGCGCTACCTGTTGCGATTGTGGTTGGCCCCTCATGATGGTCTGCCGCTACCGGATGCCTTCGCGGGACTCTATGGCAGCGTGGACCTTGGCGCGCGAGGCGGCGTATCGGAGCCGCGCGTCGCGCCGCATATCTCGTTGACCCCAGTGTGACGGATTCCGAAAGTGCAAAAACTGTGACCGCAATAGAACTGGGCCAGCCCCCAACCAAGACGAGTGAATTCCATGGCGGTAATTTGGATTGGGCGGAAAGGGCATTCGGGCGACCTGCAGCGGGTTGGCTTGACCTCAGCACCGGGATCAATCCGCAGCCCTATTCATTCACGCCGCCGCGCTCGGAAGCGTGGCAACGCCTGCCGACAGACGCAGAAATCGCGGCGTTGGAAACGGCGGCAGCCCGGCGATACGAGCTTTCCGGACAAGGGGTAATCGTCTCCGCGCCGGGCAGCCAATCCTTGATCCAATTATTGCCTAGGCTGCGGGAGACATCGAAGGTCGCGGTGCTGTCGCCGACATACGGAGAGCATCGGGCGGCCTGGCGGGCAGCGGGGCATTCCGTTGTCGAGGTTGAAAATGAGACCAGTTTCGACAGCGATGTGTCGGTTGTCGTCCTGACTAACCCGAATAATCCAGATGGACGGGTCATGTCGCGCGAGCGATTGAGCGTGCTTAGAAAAAGACTCGCAGCTCGCGGCGGGTGGCTTGTCGTCGACGAGGCCTTTGCAGATATCGCGCCTGATACCAGTGTCGCTGATTGGTGCGGGCGCGAGGGCCTTATCGTCTTGCGTTCTTTTGGGAAGTTTTATGGATTGGCAGGTCTCCGCCTGGGTTTCGCGATGACCACGCCACTGCTCGCCCGCGTCTTCGGCGAAGCTTTAGGCCCCTGGGCGATCAGCGGACCCGCCATCTCAATCGCGTGCGAGGCGCTCGCTGATGAGTATTGGCACGCTGAAATCCGAGAACGGTTATCGACGACCGCGCAGCGTTTGGATGCGATGTTGGTGCAATCTGGGCTGATGATTATTGGCGGGACGCCGTTATTTCGCTTGGCGGCAGGTGGGGACGCCCAGACGATCTTTCAGCGCTTAGGCCGTGTCGGCATATTGGTGCGGCATTTCCCGCAACATCCCAATTGGCTACGCTTCGGCATTCCCGCGAGCGAGGAAGATTTCGAAAGAGTGCGTCAGGCGTTAATCCCGCCGATCGATTAAGTGCAGGAATGAGCCAGACACGCTGCGGACACGCCGGCCGAAATCACCAAGAGAATTTCCCAAGGAGTCGCGACAGGTGAAGACCGGCTCGTCTCCGTCTTCCTTTAAGACTGTGGCGTAATGGAATTCGTGGCCGCGAAACCGTGCACCTTTCGCCCCGAATGGCATTTCTGTAGAGAGTATGGCGTCGCGATATCCTAGATGCAGACGGCGCTCGGCAAAGGAAGTCTCGAGCGGCAGAAGGCCAGCCATGGAATGACGATCTCCCTCCGCGTCGATGAGGCCATCACCGAGGACCATATAGCCGCCGCATTCCCCAAATATCGGTATTTGTTGTTTGGCTGCGGTTCTGAGGGAGTCCATGAAAGTATGATTGGCGGATAGAGCGCCTGCATGAAGTTCGGGATAGCCGCCCGGAAGATAGATCGCATTGCACGTGGGCATCGCTTCGTTGGCAAGTGGGGAGAAGGTTTCGATAACCGCGCCCGCGTTGCTCCAGCTCTCCAATACATGCGGGTAGGCGAATGCGAAGGCACCGTCGCGAGCGACCGCAATTCGCTGTCCGAGCGGTGGGATAGGTGGAGTAATGCCTTTGGCGGCGCCCGGTAGTCGAACCGACAGAGCCGCGAGCGCATCCAAATTGATGTAGTCGGCAATGTGTGTGGCAGCCCGCTCGAGAAATGCTTCTAGACCGGTATGTTCACCCGCAAGCACCAATCCCAAGTGCCGCTCGGGTAATGTGAGTTCCGCGTCGCGCGGCACGCAGCCCAATACCGGTGTCGGGCGATCCGTCATGGCACTCAGCAGCATGTCGCGATGCCGTGGCCCGCCGACACGATTGAAGATCACACCTGCCAAGTTGAGGGAAGGGCGATACTCGGCGAAGCCATGAACGAGGGCGGCGGCAGAGGTTGCTTGGCCCCTGGCGTCGATGACCAGGACGACCGGAAATCCAATACTTTCGGCGAGGTCCGCCGTCGAGCCGTTGCCGCCCGCCGCCCCGTCGAACAAGCCCATAACCCCTTCGCCGATCACGAGATCGCTGCCGTCGACAGTTGAGGCGAGATTGTTCTGGATCGTCTCCGCGCGCATCGCCCATGGATCGAGATTGATACAGGGGCGGCCCGATGCGGCCGCGTGAAATCCGGGATCGATATAATCCGGTCCGACTTTGAACGAGCCAACATTCCGCCCTCTTGCGCGAAAAGCGCGGAGGAGCGATAGGGTAAGAAAAGTTTTTCCGCTGCGCGATGAAGGGGCTGCGACAATAAAGCCGTTAAGGGTGTCCGCCGTGGTCACGCGCTATCGTCGAGCCGTTTCGTCCCAAACGGGTCGGCCCGGAGCTTTTTGCCCGAGAGCGCGCCGAGCCAATCCAATCCGTCCTGTAGTCGAACGACTTGTCCGAGGATAAACATCGCCGGCGGTTCCAGCGCGGTGGCAGCTGCATCTTCGGATATTCGCGATAGGGTCGAGACGACGACTTGTTGGTCTTGGGTAGTAGCTTTGGAGACCAGCGCCGCTGGTTCATCCGGCGCGCGCCCCGCATCAATCAGCATCTCGCTGATGCGCTCGATATGTTTCAACGGCATATAGACGACTAAGGTATCGGACCCTTTGGCCAACGCTTTCCAGTCGACACTGTCGGGAACGACGCCGGAAGCGTTGTGCCCGGTCACGAAGGTTACGGCTGAGTTCGTATCGCGGTGGGTCAGTGGGATACCGGCATAGGCAAGGCCACCAATTCCGGCGGAGACACCGGGGACGATCCGGAAATCAATACCGGCATCCACCAGCGCCAAGGCTTCCTCTCCGCCGCGCCCGAAGACGAAGGGGTCACCACCCTTTAAGCGCAATACGCGTTTGCCAGCACGGGCAAAATCGATCAATCGAAGGGAGATATCACGCTGTTTCGGTGATGGTTTCCCGCCTCTTTTCCCGGCATAGATGAGATCCGCGTTGTCGCCAGCCAGCTCCAATATACCGTCACCCACCAGCGCGTCATAGACCACCACATCAGCGGATTGTATGGCGTGGAGCGTGAGCAACGTGAGGAGACCCGGATCACCGGGACCAGCACCCGCGAGCCACACCCAACCAGGCTCAAATTCTGGCATATGGGGGAGGCGTTTGAACATGGCCGCAATTTACACCTCGGTCCTTTCGAGAGCTAGGTAAAGAGGCGTATAAAGTGACCTTATGACTAAAACATCCGTAAAAGAAATGCGACGCGGTTGGACGACAGGGGCTTGCGCCGCCGCTGCCGCCCGTTCCGCCTATACTGCTTTGATTGAGAACGAGTTTCCCGATCCAGTCGCGATTACCTTGCCGGGTGGCCAACGGCCGAGTTTCGCCTTGGCGCGCCACACCCTGCGCAACGGTGTCGCGGAGGCCGCCATCGTCAAGGATGCCGGGGACGATCCCGATGTCACCCATGGTGCTTTGGTTGTCGTACGGGTGCGATTACTGAATGCGGGCGAAGGGGTGCGATTTCGCGCCGGCGAAGGTATCGGCACCGTAACGCGCGAGGGGCTTGAACTTGACGTTGGGGAGCCGGCGATCAATCCCGCTCCACGGCGTATGATCGTTGCGGAGGTCGCAGATGTTGCCGCGGCGCACGGTGTCTCACCAGACGTGGAAGTTGAAATCGCCATCCCCGGCGGCGAACAGCTGGCCAAAAAGACACTGAACGGGCGTCTTGGGATTGTTGACGGATTGTCGGTCTTGGGCACAACCGGCGTCGTCATTCCGTTTTCCTGCTCCGCTTGGATACACTCAATCCACCGCTCCATCGATGTTGCGCGGGCGGCGGGAATTGAACATGCGGCTGCTGCAACCGGATCGACTTCCGAACTCGCGGTCAAAACGCTCTATAATTTGCCGGAAGAAGCGCTGATCGATATGGGTGATTTTGCGGGCGGGACGCTGAAATATATTCGCCGCCATCCCATTCGCCGCCTCACCATCGCGGGAGGATTCGCGAAACTTGGAAAACTCGGGGCCGGATTGCTGGATTTGCATTCGAAGCGCGGGCGCATCGATCTCGATTGGATGGCAGGGTGTGCGGAGAGTTTGGGTGCGTCGGCGTTATTGGTAAAGGACATTCGAGAGGCGGAGACGGCCGGGCGCGCATTGCAGATCGCGAAAGTAGCCGATTTTCCCATCGGGGATATTGTTGCACGTGCCGCGCGCGATACGGCGCTCGAGCAGGTGTCCAGCGCGACCGAAGTCGAAGTTTTGATCTTCGACCGCAAAGGAGTGTTGGTCGGGCGTTGCGATGATTGAACCGCTCCGGATTCTTATCCTCGGGGGCACTGGTGAGGCCCGACGTTTGGCCGAACGGTTGGATGGAGATACTCGGTTTCACGTGGAGACATCTCTCGCAGGGGCGACCGCAAATCCGGCGGAGATTGCTGGGGATGTTAGGCGCGGTGGGTTTGGCGGTGCCGCAGGGCTCGAAGCCTATATATCCGAGCAAGGTATCGGCCTAGTCGTTGATGCGACCCATCCATTCGCGGATACGATCAGCCGGAGTGCGGTTACTGCGTGCGAGAAATGCGCGACCGACCGATTGGTCATATGTCGTCCAACCTGGGAGACACAAGCCGGCGACCGTTGGGTTTCCGTTGCCAATGTTGCCGAGGCTGCAGCGCGTGTTTCAGAGTATGGCACTCGGGTATTCCTGACGATTGGCCGCCAAGAGATCGATGCCTTTGCGGAATGCCGCGATATTTGGTTCCTAATTCGTCTAATCGATTTACCAACAACATCACCGTCGCTGAATTCCTTTAAACTGATTAGCGATCGAGGCCCATTCGATTTGGCGGCGGAGCGGCGCATGTTTCGGGAATACGAGATCGATTGCATCGTTTCAAAAAACAGCGGTGGAACAGATACTTATCCAAAAATACAAGCAGCTCGCGAAGCGGGTATTCCCGTCATTATGATCGAGCGTCCGCAAGCGCCGAAGGTTCCGGTCGTGGATGCCGCTGAGGCTGCGTTAGAATGGATAGAGGCGAAAGTTCGCTAGGCTTCGCCTGCCCGTTTACTCTTTTGGTGACGAAAAAGATGAACGTGGTCAGAAGCATATAATCGGCTCTCCGTTCCCGACGCGGGATCGAGCGCGTGGCCGACGAGGATTAAAGCGGTCCGCGTGATCTTGGCGGTGCGAACTTGCCCAGCGATATCGGAGAGGGTGCCGCGCAATATTTGCTCGTCTGGCCAGGTGACCCGATAGACGACTGCGACGGGACAGTCCTCTCCATAGGCCGGGTTCAATGCTTCGATGACGGATTTGATATTGCGGACCGAGAGATGGATTGCCAGAGTTGCAGCACTGCGCGCTAAATTCTCCAATTCTTCGCCTGCTGGCATGGCCGAAGATTTCATTGCCGTGCGCGTCAAGATTATCGTCTGGCTCACATCGGGCAATGTCAGTTCGGTCTTCAGGGCTGCGGCCGCTGCTGCGAAAGCGGGCACACCGGGGACGATCTCGTAATCGATTCGTAAGTTGTCGAGCCGCCGCATTTGCTCCCCGATGGCGCCGTAGATCGATGGATCTCCGGAATGAACTCGGGCTACATCCTTGTCGCCCTCATGGGCGGCGATGATCTCCGCGATGATTTCATCAAGGTTCATGCTCGCTGTATCAAGCACGTGCGCATCATTGGGTGCGGCGGCGACGATCTCTTCCGGTACGAGTGATCCCGCGTATAGGCAGACCGGACAGCGGGAAATCAATCGTTGACCGCGAATGGTGATGAGGTCCGCAGCACCTGGCCCGGCACCAATGAAATAAACCGTCATGCCTGAGCATCCTTTGAATTTTTGGCGGCGTAACCGCGCGGCGTATAGACCCAGACACCGCCGTCCCGGCGATCGATCCGGCGGGTCTCTGAAGAGCCGACCAACACGACAGTGGTCATGTCGACCGTCTCCGTTGTCAGGGCTCCGAGGGTGATGACGTCGATACTTTCATCCGCTCGGCCCAGATTGCGAGCTAGTACCACTGGTGTTTCTGATGGGCGGGCGTTGAGTAAGATGTCCCGCGCGGCAGGAAGTTGCGTGTTCCGTCGTCTTGAGACGGGATTGTAAAATGCGACGACGAAGTCACCATCGGCGGCGGCGCGAATGCGGCTCTCGATCACCGGCCAAGGGGTCAGCAGGTCAGAGAGCGAGATGGTGCAGAAATCATGGCCAAGCGGTGCCCCAATGCGAGCGGCAGCACCTTGAAGTGCCGAGATGCCGGGCGCCACGCTGATATCAAGGCGCCGCCAGTCGACGCTTGGGCTCTCGTCGACCATCTCATAGGTGAGCGCCGCCATGGCGTAAATCCCGGCGTCGCCGGAACAGATCAACGCGACCCGCCGTCCTTGGGCGGCGAGGTCGAGGGCGGCGCGAACACGCTCGCTTTCTGCGCCAATCTTGAAGGCGTGTTTGCGGGCCGCGAGGTCGAGGTCGTCGATCAAGTCAATATACATCTGAAATCCGACGATCTCTTCCGCCTGGTGCAAGACGGTCACACATTCCGCCGTGCGCCATTCGGCTGAGCCCGGGCCGAGTCCAACGAGCGTTAGGTGTCCCCGCGCCGTTCCTGCTGTCGCTTCGATTGGTTCGGTAGCGCGGGCGATGGCGCATGTTGCGCGCAGGCTCTTGGCTTTTGGCACGATGAGTGCCGATGCCGGTCCGGCAGCGGCGAGGGCTGCGGCTTCCGCCACACCGTGGGCACCGACTTCGCGAAAGACGAGCTCCGATGGGTTGGCCAACCTCGGTGTCTCCGCCTCCAGCGTCTCGGGCCGAAAAAACCGTAATGGCACGTCGATCGACTGCGCGAGTTCCCCAATGCCGGGTTCATCCATTTTGACGTCTATGGACCAGACACCGGCGACCGCAGCTGGATGTAGGTGGTTCGTGGATAGAGTTTCGGCAACTAGGTTGGAAATTTCTTCAGAAGACGCGCCACGCTCGCAACCGATACCGAGTGTGAGATTCCGGCAATGGTAGATGAGGTGTTTGGCAGTCCCGGCCTGGATGGTTTCGCTCACCTCTATCGTAAGCTTACCGTCGGGGTCGATGGGAAGGTCGCTCCCCGTCAGCCAATCCGCTTCGCTCAATAATCGGACGTTCTCGCCCGCCAGCAATGCGGCGAAAAAGGGTTTTGCGTCTTCTGGATTGGCGAGAACCCAGCCTGGCGGCGGATCGTCGAGCGCCACACCGTATCGCCGGTCGGTCGCAGTCGTGAGGGCCGCGTTGCCGCCGAGACAATCAGTAATTTCCCCGGCCATTCGGTTGGCTCCGTTGTGGCCACCCAAGAGAGGAACGACGACTTGCCCGTCTTCCGAAAGGGCCAGGACTGGGGGCTCGTTTGTCTTGGAGCTTAGTTCCGGAGCGAGAAGCCGGATCAATATTCCGGCGGCGCAAATGCCGATAATGGGTCGGTTTTCCGCAAATAATTGTCTTAGTAGCGTGCCGGTATCGTCATATGGCGTGCCATCAGAGATACGCCCGGCACGCCCGAATATCTCCGCTCCAGGATAAAGATCGCGGACGCGTTTGGCGGTCTCCAATGCCGCCTCGGCTAGGACGACGATGCCTGGTGGGTTCATCGCAGCCATGCCTGCCCCCGGCGATGCACGAGGATCATTGAGAAATAGGGTGACGAGGTCGGGTCTACCTCATCAAGCGGTACTATGCGTTCCGCATCCATCGTCGCCCGTTCCACATAGCGTGATTGTGCGATCAGATCCATGTCCTCAAGTAACGCACGGATGCGTGGGAAATGCCGGCCGAGCTTTATGATCGCCGCCGCGTCCGTAGCCTCCAGGCGCGAGCGCAAGGCTTCCGTATCGAGAGGTCCCGGCAAGATCGTCAGGACATCGTTTTGTGCAGCCAAGGGTGCGCCGAGGACCGCAGCACAAGCCATCGGTGAGGAGACGCCGGGGACAACTTCGACTTTATAGTCCGCCGCCATGCGCGAGAAGAGATACATGAACGAGCCATAGAAAAACGGATCACCCTCGCAAAGCACCGCGACATCGCGGCCTTTTGTGAGATGTTCCTTCAACGTGACCGCGGCCTCGCCATACACGTTGTCGTCGGGAAATTTAGGCGCCGATAGCGGCATGCGAATGGCAATCTCGGTCTGCGTACCGGGGAGATGCGGAGAAACGATTTTCCGCGCCAGGCTGTCCCCCACTTCCGGCGCGGGATAGGCAAGAACGGGCGTGTATTGCAGAATACGGAGCGCCTTCAATGTAATGAGGTCCGGGTCACCCGGTCCGACACCGAGGCCGTACAATGTGCCGCTCATGATTTCCTGCCGATATATTGGGTGACCGT
>CAXAGK010000106.1:0-10117 GCA_963968305.1 uncultured Rickettsiales bacterium
CCATGACGACTATCCGGTCTGCTTGCCGGATCGTCGAGAGACGATGCGCGATGACAATACTGGTCCGGGACGCCAGGATCCGTTCCAGGGCTTGCTGGACCAAGTGTTCCGATTCTGAATCGAGAGCGCTCGTCGCCTCGTCCAGCAATAGTACCGCCGGATCTCGGAGGATCGCGCGCGCAATGGCGATCCGTTGACGTTGTCCGCCCGATAGCCGCACGCCTTTCTCTCCGAGAAAAGTATCGAAACCGTCCGACAATCGCTCGAGGAATTCCGTCGCCGCCGCCGCATCGGCTGCCGCTCGCACTTCGTCGTCACTTGCATCGGGCCGACCGTATCGGATGTTCTCCATCGCGTTCGCCGAAAATATACTTGGCTCCTGCGAGACCAATCCAATGCGCTGGCGCACATCCACCGGATCCGCCCCACGGATATCGACACCGTCCAAACTAACGCTTCCAGAATCAGGGTCATAGTACCGCAACAACAATTGAAAGACCGTGGTTTTACCCGCACCAGACGGACCGACAAGAGCAACCCGCTCGCCGGCTGCCACCGCGAGATTGAAGTCGGATAACGCGGCAATCTCTTTTTGTGCCGGGTAATGGAATGTCAGATCGGTGAAACGGACCGCACCCTCGGTCGGCGACGGCAGCGAAACTGGTGCCGATGGTGGCGCAATCATCGGCTCGGTTGCCAGCAATTGGAAGAGACGTTCCGCCGCTCCCGCCGCCCGTTGCAAATCCGCCACAACTTCCGAGAAGGCACCGACCGAGCCCGCAACCAATATCGAATAAAATACAAAGGCCGATAGCTCGCCCGGCGACATTTCCCCGGCGATGACCGCGCGGCCACCGAGCCACAAGATCAAGCCGACGGCGCTGAAGACAAGCATGATCACCAGAGCGGTCAATATGGCGCGGGCCCGAATGCGTGAAATCGACACATCAAGCGCATGTTCCACTGTCTCCGCAAACCGCCGTCGGTCTACTTCTTCATGGGTAAACGCCTGAACTGTTCGAATGGCGCTCAGGGTTTCCTCGGCATAGCCGCTCACCGCGGCGACTTCATCCTGTGCTGCGCGGCTGCGGCGGCGCACGATCCGCCCGATCAAGACAATTGGTGCCACTACGAGCGGCACGAACAAGAACACAATCCCGGTCAACTTCGGGCTCGTCACGGCCAATAACGTCGCCCCGCCAAGGAACAATAATATGTTGCGCAGCGCCACCGAGATCGATGATCCAATGACCACCTGCAGCAAAGTCGTATCCGTCGTCAAACGAGAGAGAACTTCTCCTGTACGCGTGATCTCAAAAAACCCGGGGCTCAGCTTCAAGACATGATCGAATACTGCTTGGCGGATATCGGCGACCACACGCTCGCCGATCCACGAGACGATATAGAACCTTGCATAGGTCGCCATCGCGAGCACCACCACCACGCCCAGGAGAACACCGAGCGCCAGGTCGAGAACACCATCGCCAAATCCACGGTCGACCATGAACCGAAGGCCCTGGCCCAAAGCCAGCACCGTACTCGCCGCGACGATAAGGGCGACACCCGCGCCAAGGACCGCCGCCAAATAGGGACGTAAATATGGCCAGATCGCGGTCAGAACTTTTATATTCCCGCCGTTTTCACGATCCTGATCGACTGATCGATCCATATATGTACGATGGCGCATAAGCTATTCCGTGATCTCGCTCCGCTGCAAGCGGAGCGGTCTTATCAACAATTCGAACGGACTGCACTATGTTGGTGTAGAGCAACAAAACAAGGAGGGAGTGATGACCATCAATCGTTACAAAGGAAGTGCCGCCGGAAGGAACCGCTGCGTCGAGCATGGCGGCATCGTCTATACCGTCGCAACGGCACCGGGCGCCGACATTCAGGAACAGACGCGTAACTCACTCGCCCATCTCGACAAGAGTCTCGAGATGGCGGGATCAAATAAGACCCGCATCCTGCAGGCACAAATCTTTCTCAGCGATATGAGTTTGAAGTCCGGCATGGATGAGGTGTGGAACGATTGGATGGGAGATGATTGGCAGAATTGGCCGCAGCGTGCCTGCGTGGGCGCTCCCTTGGCAGGCGATACACTTGTCGAAATCATCTTGACTGCGGTGAAGGCCTAACCGCGCAGGACCTGCCCGGATCGGGTTTCCGTCGGGGCGTCTTCGGTGAAAGCAAGATCGCCATTCACAAAGACATGCCGCATCCCAACAGCGGTTTGATTGGGCTCCCACTGCGTTGCCCGCTCGCCAAATATGGTGGGGTCAAATACGGCGATATCAGCCCGCATACCCGGCTGCAACCGGCCCCGAGTTCCTAATTTCAGGATCTCCGCCGGCTGCCCGGTCAGCTTGTGGATCGCCGCTTGTGGCGTCAAAAAACCCGCTTCCCGCACGCTGAAGCGATAGAACCATGCGGCCCAGCTGTACGCTCCGTGAAAGGCCGATCCTGATAACGGCCCGTCCGGACATAGCGCGGTCGCATCCGAGCCGGGCACGCAGAGCGGATGGCCAAACGCCAAGGCTTGATCATCCGTATCATAGACCGGACGCACGATCATCAACGGCACCGTCGCTTCCGCCGATTGGCACAGCAGGGACAAAGCCGCATCGACCGGCGCCATGCCGAGGCGCTGTCCGATCGTCGCAAAGTCGAGACGGGCCAATTCCGGCACGATTTGGTTATCCAACAAGACGACCCGATTCCACCCACCACTGTTCACGATGGAGGGAAACGCTTCAATGCGCGCTCTCGCCTCCGGATCCGTAATATGATCCGACAGTCCCGCAAGGCCGTCCACCAGGGCCCCAGTAGGCAACATGGCGTGCAGATAGGTCAAGGAGAAGGTACGGGTATGCATATCGAAGGACACATCCTGTCCTGCATCACGGGCCGTCTCGACGATGTCTATGCAGGTCTCGCAGTCTTCCCGCCCGCCACGAGGCAACAGATGCGAGACTTGCAGGCGGACACCGGTTTGCCGCGCTGTATCCAGCGCTTCTACAACTGCCCCGACCGCACCCTTGTCGCGCCGTCGCGTGTGGGTCGAATACAATAGATCGCGCCGCGCTACGGGTTCGAGCAATGCCTCGACCTCGCTTGCTGCCGCGCCGGCCTCGATCGGGTATTCCAAACCGGTCGAAATTCCAAACGCCCCCGCATCCAATCCCTCTTCCAAGTAGCGCAGCATCTGTCGCAGTTCATCTGCGGTCGCCGGGCCATCCTTCATTCCCATGGCCGCTTGGCGCAATTGTCCGTTGGGGACCAACGTGAGGACATTGACGGCCGGTTGGACCTTATCCAATAGGTCGAGATACTCCGCACCGCTCGACCAATTCAGCGAAATATCATCGGTAATTCCGTATATCGAATTCCGCGCGAGCGTCTTGTCGACAAGCGGAAAACAGCCATGCCCGCAATTACCGATAACCTCCAGCGTGACGCCCTGGGAAATCGAACTTACTGCGCGGGGGTCCACCAAAAGGGTGAAATCGGAATGACTGTGAATATCGATAAATCCCGGAGTCACATAGAGTCCGCTCGCATCGATCTCCACTGCCTTCATGGGCGGTATTGCGTTGATTTCCGAGATCGCTCCGTCACGAATCAAAACATCCGCCGGCATGCCCGGAGCGCCGAGGCCATCAAACACCGTCCCACCGCGTATTACGAAATCTCGGATCGCAGAATTCCTTTGCTTCGCAAGTATCGCCTAAAACACAAGGTACAGGTAATATGACCCGAAACAACGGGCCAAAGGCTTGCATCCCCAAGCAGGCTCGGCTATATAGCCGCGCTTGAACTTTAGGAGTCGAGAGATGAAAGCAGAAACTCATCCCGATTATCACGAGATAACCGTCCAGATGACGGACGGGACAAGCTACAAGACCTATTCGACCTACGGCAAAGAGGGCGACACCCTCAAGCTCGATATCGATCCGAGCTCGCATCCGGCTTGGACCGGTGTGCACCGCCTGATCGATACCGGTGGCCAACTTGCTAAATTCAACAAGAAATTCGAGAGTTTCGGCCTCAAAGTCTAAACTAAAAATTTCGGTTGAGATTGATTTAGGGCGCCCGGTGGCGCCCTTTTTCGTTCAGTTGGCAGTGAATTGACTATCCAGCCGTTGTACGCGGCAATACAGATCGTAACTCCTTCCCAACAAACTCACCAATTGTCGCAGCAGCTCAGCATCGTTCGCCGATTCCCAATCAAGACAAATCCGTTCACCCTCGATACGATAGGCCTCATCCATCAAATCCTGGGTGCTGAGTTCGCCTGCTTGATACGCTTTCT
Source organism: uncultured Rickettsiales bacterium (assembly GCA_963968305.1). Taxonomy (GTDB): domain Bacteria; phylum Pseudomonadota; class Alphaproteobacteria; order UBA8366; family UBA8366; genus UBA6544. Next base: position 4,313 of record CAXAGK010000106.1, read on the forward strand.
GGATAAGTAACCAAGCCACAACTTGTGCCAATCGGGATGTGAGACGGAAGCTTTCACGATTCTGAATCATACGACCATCGAATTCTCTTCGATGTTTATTTCGGTATTCGTGCTCAGCAAAACCGCGCGCTTCGATCAGGAGATCGTACGCTTCGTCATAGGTTCGCGGGAGATATAGCGCCGTCAATTTACCGGATCTTTTTTGTCTGTTTCACGTAATCCTAATTTCCCATCCCCCTAAACTATAATAGGATTCCAGGGGGATTGCGCCTAAAATTGCTCACTATTTGGTTAACAGAAACCTCTTGAATCTCTCCGTCGCATTCCAATCTAAGAAATATTCTGAGCGCCCAATGTGGGCTCGGATAATGTGAAACCGGGTCGGCCATATGGCGACCCAAACGACCATGTCGCTTAGAAAAGGATATGAAAATGCGAACTTTAGACTTCTCCCCCCTATTCCGGACCACCATCGGCTTCGACCGTATGGCACACTTAATGGACTCACTCGCGAACGAGCCCACGAATAGTTTCCCGCCCTACAACATCGAAGTGACCGACGAGGACAACTACCGGATCACGATGGCCGTCGCCGGGTTCGGCGAGAATGACATCGAGCTCACCGCGCAGGACTCACAATTGCTCGTCAGCGGCCGTATCAACCGCGACGACGCGGAAGATGTCCGCAGTTTTCTGCATCGCGGAATTGCGGAGCGTGCGTTCGAACGCCGCTTTAACCTAGCCGAGCATGTCCTGGTGAAGGACGCACGTCTCGAGAACGGCTTGTTGCATATAGATCTCGTGCGCGAGGTTCCCGAAGAGAAAAGGCCACGCAAAATCGCGATCGCGGGTGGAATCCCGAATGCGCTCGAAGGCAAAGCCGCCTAAGACGTATAAGCTCCTCTCGAAATAGGGCGCGCATCGAGAGGTGTGCGCCCTTTTCTTCGTCTATGCCAAAGCTGCGACACCAGCACGAATGGGGTCCGGTACCCGCACCGGCTGTCGGCTTTCCGTGTCGACATAGACATGCACAAGATATCCGAGCGCTGCGGCATCCTCGTCGCCGACATGGAACAAGCCGATATCATAGACCACCGACGTGTTACCGAGACGTTGGAGCTTGAGGCCAGCTTGGGCAACATCAGGATAGCTGAATTCCTTCAGATACGTGCATTTCGATTCGATCACGATGCCATGTACCGTATCGTTTTGATAATCGAGCAGCTCGTTGTCGACCAAAAAGCGGTTCACCGCCGTATCGAACCACGCGTAATAGATGACGTTATTGATATGCCCGTAAGCGTCGTTATCCATCCATCGTGATTGTAAGTCGATGAACCATTTGAAATCGGACCTACTGAATTGCCCGTCGGCGCTCATGCATTCGACTCGAGAAATGCCGCAAGCGCTTTTAAGGTCTCTCTTGGAGATTCGATCATCATCATATGACCCGCGCCGGGTAGGACCACAGTTCGGCAATTGGCGATAGCTTCTTGCAGCGCCCTGGCACCCTTCACAGGCGTCATCCGGTCCGCGGCACCCAACAACAGCAACGTATCGCATTGCACGGCCCCTGCCGCCTCCTGTCCACCTTGATAAGCATTGGCGGCGTTGAGATCGGCGCCGAGCACCCCCGGCCGCGCATGCTCGATCAATCGGCCACCACCGCCCATCATCCAAATGCCAGGCGCAATATTACCGCCACGATGGGCCTGCTTGCCAAAACCCCAGCCGACAATCAGTTGCCCGGCCACGGGCTCGTTCGCCGTCGCCGCATCCAATAGATCCTGATGCACCGGCATCTTTGGCGTCACGCCCAACAGCGCCAGTTGCGAAACCCGGTCGCTATAGCGGACTGCCGCCTCCAGCGATATCAACGCGCCGAGCGAATGACCGACCAATGCCACCTTCTCAAGCCCCGCGGCGTCTAGGAACGAGACGAGCCAATCCGCTCCAGCAGGCACGCTTTCGGGCGGTTGCCCGGTGGTTAACCCATGTCCCGGCAGATCAACGGCAAAAACGTTCCAGCCATGATGCGCCAGATAGCGAGATTGCTGCTGCCAAACGGTTTGATCCATACCGGCACCGTGGAGAAGCACGACCGACTGTTTCTCCTCATCGAACACCTTGCCGCCGGTTTGTGCGAAAACTTTCGCGTCATCCATTTCAATCCACACGACTTATCCCCTTTGCGATGCGCGCAGCGCCTGATCCAAATCGGCCATCAAATCATCCACATCCTCGAGACCGATTGACAAGCGAATCATGTCTTCTCCGATACCGGCTTTCTCGAGTTGCGCGGCGGTCAGTTGCTGATGGGTCGTACTGGCCGGATGGAGAATTAAGGATTTCGCGTCGCCGACATTAGCAAGATGCGAGAACAACTCGACCCGTTCGATAGCTTTTTCGCCGGCCTTGCGCCCGCCCTTCACGCCAAAGCAAACGATTGATCCCGCCCCCTTCGGGAAATACTTCTTCGTCAGCGCCGTATCGGGATGGTTCGGTAAACTCGGATGATTGGCCCAGGCAACGGCGTCGTGGGCGGCCAGGAAAGCCGCCATTTCTCCCGCATTCGCGACGTGCCGTTCCATACGCATCGGTAGTGTCTCAACCCCCTGCAAGATATGAAACGCACTTGTCGGGCTCATGCAGGGCCCAAAATCTCGCATCCCTTCAAGGCGCGCGCGCATGATGAATGCCGCCGGACCGTATTCCTCCCAGAAATTGATCCCGTGATAGCCATCGTAGGGCTCGGTCAGGGTCGGAAATTTGCCGCTTGCCGCCCAATCGAATTTGCCAGAGTCGACAAGCGCGCCGCCGATGGCGACTCCATGTCCGCCAAGCCATTTCGTCGCCGAATGCATGACGATATCGGCGCCGAGATCGAAGGAACGGCAAAGGTACGGTGTCGCGAAAGTCGCATCCAACAACAACGGCAAGCCTGCATGATGGGCGATTTCGGCAATCGGCTCAATATCGAAGACTTCCAGGCCGGGATTTCCTAGAACCTCGCCAAACACCAACCGAGTTTCGGGGCGGATGGCTGCCTGAATGGCCTCATGGTCGCGTGGATCGACAAGCGTCGCCGTAATTCCAAACCGCGGCAGAGTATATTGGAACATATTGGTCGAGCCACCATAGAGCGAGGAGGAGGCGACGATATGGCCGCCAGCTCCTATCAGTGTCACGATGCCCATATGCAACGCTGCCTGTCCGCTGGCCGTACACAATGCCCCAACGCCGCCTTCCAGCGCGGCGATGCGTTCTTCCAAGACTGCGACGGTCGGGTTCGAGATACGCGAATAAATGTGTCCGGAGGCTTCGAGATTGAAGAGAGACGCGGCATGATCCGCATCCTCGAAGACGAAGGACGTGGTCTGGTAGATCGGCACCGCCCGCGCGCCGGTGGCCGAATCAGGCTGCTGGCCTGCATGAAGCGCCAGAGTCGCCGGTTTAAGGTGATCGGGTTTAACCATCGCAATTTGACCCCGCAGTAATGAACGTGCGGCACATTAACCGAATCATTTCCCGGTTCAAAGCATCCTGAACGGATGAACCGCACGGCAGAAAAAAGGGTCGCTAATTCAATAGCGACCCGAGTCTAAAGGGAGGAAAATAGATGGGATCCGGGGTAGCAACCCATCCGGACGCGCTTGGGACAACCGCGCCATCTATCAAATTAGGAGAAAGTTGCTAACAATAGGTTAACGAGAATAGTTAATTTTTTATCTGTGATCTTATCTTTTGAAGACGGCATCCGCGGCAAGTTTTTGTTCTTCCTTGCGAATAACGGCCATGCGGATGCGTTCTATTTCTGCCTCAAGCTCACCTATATATTCGGACAGCTCGCCAATTGACATGACGTCCAAATCCATCGGTTTCGGGCGCAGAGCGCGTGGAAGATCATCATCTTCTTCGGCCATGTTTATCGTCTCCTCGGTTCGATTGCGACCGCTTGCAAGTGTGCTCGCCGCAGGCTAGACCTGCAACCCAATCCCAGACATTTAACCCATACGATGGGAGCGAGAAACATGTCTTTACCCGAGACAATGACCGCAATGGAAATTTCCGAATTTGGCGGCCCGGACGTACTGAAACCGGCAACCCGCTCCCTTCCAAAACCCTCCGCGAGTGACGTTTTGATTCGCGTTGCGGCCGCTGGTGTAAATCGGCCAGACGCTATTCAACGTGCCGGCCATTACCCGCCGCCACCCGGCCAATCAGATCTTCCGGGCCTGGAAGTCTCCGGCGAAATAGTAGCACTCGGAGATGGGGTGGAAGGCGTTTCCATCGGCGATCACGTGTGTGCGCTAACGCCTGGTGGCGGATACGCGGAATATTGCATTGCACCGGCCGCTCATTGTTTACCGGTTCCGAACGGTGTTTCAATTTCAGACACCGCGGGCATCCCCGAGACCAGTTTTACGGTCTGGCACAATGTGTTCCAACGCGCCTACTTGCGCGAGGGTGAGAGTTTTCTCGTCCACGGCGGGTCGAGCGGCATCGGGACGACAGCGATCCAATTGGCCAAAGCCTTGGGGGCCACCGTCTACACAACCGCCGGCTCGGACGTGAAATGCGATGCCTGCCGGGATCTCGGCGCGGATGTCGCGATCAATTACCGGGACGAGGATTGGGCTTTGGTGCTGCGGGAAAAAACTGAAAAACGCGGTGTGGACGTCATCCTAGACATGGTTGGCGGCGATTACATTCAAAAGAACATCGATAGTCTGGCCATCGACGGACGCTTGTCGATCATCGCGTTTCTCACGGGCGCGACAGCTGAACTGACATTGAGCCGGTTCATGGTCAAACGTCAGACCATGACCGCGTCCACCCTACGCGCCCAATCGGATGCGTCGAAGGCGGCCATTGCCTTCGAACTGAAGGAAAAGGTCTGGCCGATGTTCGCCGCCGGTCAGATTAAACCGATTATCGACTCTAAATTTCCGCTCACGGATGCCGCTCAAGCACATCAGCGCATGGAATCGAGCGGCCATATCGGCAAGATTATCTTGACGGTGGCGGATCACTAATCTGACAGGAACCATTGCGCCGCCGATAACGTGCGGTATAAATGCGTTAATTGGGAACAAATATTCTAAACCGTTCCGTCACCGACGCACGGGAGCGGAAGAATCGCAAAGAATCGAGGATTATCATGGCAAGACCGCTAATGCCGCAGGCAACGGCCGTTTGGTTGGTCGAAAACACGGGCCTTTCATTTCTGCAGATTGCAACCTTATGCAATCTCCATGAATTGGAAGTGCAGGCAATCGCGGACGAAGAAGTCGCGATTGGCATGCAAGGGATCGACCCGATCATCAACGGTCAGTTGACGCGCGAGGAAATCACACGCTGTGAGGGCGACGGTGCCGCGCGGTTGGAGATGGCAAAATCCGACATCCCGCAACCGGAGGCCCGACCCAAGGGTCCGCGCTACACACCGCTGTCCCGCCGCCAGGAAAAACCGGACGCTATCGCCTGGATTTTGCGCCATCACCCGGAGCTTTCCGACGCCCAGGTCGGCCGCCTCATCGGGACAACCAAGCCGACGATCAATGCCGTACGCGACCGTACGCATCGGAATATGCCGAACTTACGCCCCCGGAGTCCTGTCGAACTCGGGCTCTGCAGTCATGACGACTTGGCGCAAGCTATTGAGAAGGGCCTAAAGGCCGGACGACAACCAAGGATCATCGAAGCAATTCCGGAAGAGCCCGTTTCGTCGATGGGCAATCCGTTCGGGGACTCCTGAACTAGGCTCGCGTATCGGCCTTTCGATTGAATACCGCTACACGGGGG
>CAXAGK010000107.1:0-10077 GCA_963968305.1 uncultured Rickettsiales bacterium
GCGACGGACGCATCGTTGATCTCATTGACAGTGACGATGTGCAGCTACTCAAAACTCGTGAGGGCGGGGTCTGGGAAGGCCACAATGAAGAGAATCATAACGAACATCATCATTCGAGCATAGATCCGCACCTATGGCTCGATCCGCAGAACGCTAGGGCAATCGTAAAGAGAATAGTTTCTGTATTGTCCGAATTGGACCCAGAAAACAAAGGCCGCTACCAAAAAAACGCCGCTTCAATAGACCGAAAACTCCAGGGCCTCGCGGCGGAGGTGAGAAACACATTGAGCCCGGTGCATAAGGCACCTTACATCGTCTTCCACGATGCATTTCAGTATTTTGAACGCCGCTTTAAGACCAATGCCGTCGGCTCCCTGACGGTCGACCCTGCCCGCCCGCCTGGCGCACGGCGCCTTTATGAAGTTCGAAAACGCATCGTCGAAACCGGCACGCAGTGCGTGTTCAAGGAACCACAGGTTAATTCCATATTGGTGGCGAGCGTAACAGAAGGAACGAGCGCGAAAGTCGCAACGCTTGATCCATTGGGCGCGGCGCTTACTCCCGGTCCCGATGCGTATTTTCAATTGATGCGAAATATAGCCGACACGATCCGCGCCTGCGCAACTCCTGCACAATAGTCTAATGGAAAGTAATTCGCAGGGTCGCTCCACAACTTAAGTGTTATGTTATCACATACCATCATGAGGTTAACATGAAAAATAGTACAATCTTTTCGACATTAATGATTGCGGGCCTAGTGTTCGGCCTCATCTCTATTTCAGCCGTCCCCAATCAAGCACAGGCACAATCGGCCTCCGAGCGGATAAAACTCCTTGAAGCTACCCTCAAAGACCTTTTGAAGAGGGATGAAGAAAAGGACCAACTGCTGAGACAGATGGCCACCGAGATTAAGTCACTTGGCGGTGCGACCGCTCCCGGGACTCTGCAGGAAGCTAATTCCGATCACGCGAATAAGCAGGGAAGCATTTTTGCCAAAAAGGTAGGTGACACAACTATCCGCCTGAATTCAATCGGCGCAAACGTCGCTGCGGTCGCGGGCTATTCCTCGGAAGAAAATGCTACTTCCCGCACACTTCAAGGCGGTGGCCATGATCCGGACGGCACCGGGTTCACATTACAAACGGTCGATTTCTCAATGACCGGATCAGCCGATGGATATTTTGATGCTGAATTCCATTCGGCGTTTTTCATTGACCATACAGGTGCGTCTGCTGTCGAGATTGAAGAAGCATTTTTGAGAACCAACAGCTTACCCTACGGCTTGGAAATAGAAGCGGGACAGCAATTCCTTGAGTTTGGCAGATTTAACCCATTGCATTTGCATGATTGGGACTTCATTGATCAGCCACTCATCCTGACGCGCATGTTTGGCGGGGACGGCATTCGTCAAACAGGTGTTCGTGTTGGTTGGCAATTCGCCGGAAGCCCATTCACTTTTCATGGAGGGGCCTACAATGCGAGTGGTGAAACGATGAAGAGTTTCCTTGCTTCAGATGAGACGATTGCCGGACGTACCTTCAAGAACCAAGAGGTATCCGGCCTGTCCGATCTCGTATACCTTGCCCGGTTGGAAACACACGGAGATCTCGGCCGCAAATCTCATTTCGACATGGGCATCTCTGGTCTCACCGGGCCAAACTCCACGGGCAGCGACGCGTCGACTGTCATCTTAGGAGCCGATTTACGACTTGAACGAAAACTGTCCGGTAACCGCTCGCTAAATTGGGAATCGGAAGCTCTATATCGACGCTACGATCTAGACGTCGCTGCAGACGAAGGTCTGCCAGCAACGGACGTTGAGGATTACGGTTTCTATACGCAGGTAATATATGGCTTTGCGCCAAAACTTTCAGCTGGACTGCGGTATGAGTTTGCCTCGGGAAATGGCGATGGCGTAACATTGCGTGATGCGGATAATGATCGATCCAACAGACACCGGTTTTCACCAATGCTAGGCTGGGCCTTCACGCCACTCGGCGACCTACGCCTACAGTATAATTACGACAATATGGACTCGCTTAGTTCAGACACCAACGAAGCCGGTGCACACGCTGTCTGGCTCGGCCTTAGGTTCGGCTTCGGTGCAGGGGGCGAATTCTGGTCTGATGGGGGAAAACACGCACATTAAATCCGAACAGCCAACGCTTACAGGCTATGCGACGACCGTGGCGCAATTCGACCGCGTGCGTCCGGAAGTAGCTTACCGTGGGGAGAGAGGACATGCCGCTCAAGGAAATAGCCCGTCAGCCTTAAACCCTCGCTTAGAGATTTGCTATTAAACGCCGTATTCTGTAGCAAAAAAGCGGGCAACGGGAGAAGTTTTTTGCGATAAACTTCTCCCGCTTCGGCGGAAACTGCACGGCCGCTTTTGGGTGACACGTAAATCAAATCCTCCGTCGCACCCGTCGCCGCGCAAGCACTGAGATCAAGGCCAAAGCCGAGTTCCGCCAACAGCGACAATTCCCATGCCACGTAAGCGCCTTCCCAGCCCTCATCCGGCAGAACCAACAGCAATGCCTTGAGCGAAACGAACAAGTTCAGATGCGGTTCGCGCTCCGGCAAACAGATGTCAACCAAGGCACAGGCGGAGGACATCGCTGCCAATCTGTTGGGATCGCTTAGAACACGACCCGTATGACCATCAAGCAATTCAATCGAATATCCGCCTAGATGCTCCTCAAGGCGGGCGCGCCAATTGGCGTGAACTTCATTGCCCGGCTGCAGGACACCGCGTTGCTTCTTGGAATTACCGCCACGAACCAGTCCCGAATGACGTCCATGTTCGCGCGTCAGAAGATGGACGATGACCGAGGATTCGCCATGTTTGCGAAGGCTCAGGACGATGCCGTCATCCCGCCAATCCATCGCTAGAGCGTCTGACCCGCGCTAGGCATTGAAATCTAACCCCCAGGTATTGTAGCGCGCCCGATCATCCATCCACTTATCGCGAACCTTCACATGGATGAAGAGATGGACTTTGCGTCCAAATATTTCGCTCAACTCTGCCCGGGCAGACGCCCCGATTTCCTTGATCCGCGTGCCCTTCTTGCCGAGCACGATGGCCTTCTGCGAATCCCTTTGTACGTAGATTGTTTGATCGATCTTAACGCTGCCATCCTGAAACTCTTCCCAGGTTTCGGTCTCGACGGCCGCCGCGTAGGGAACTTCCTGATGAACTTGCAGTAAAAGAAACTCACGCGTCACTTCCGCCGCCATCAAACGCTGTGGCAGATCCGACAATTGATCTTCCGGGAACATCCAAGGGCCAAGCGGCAATGTTTCGGTGAGGCGATCCATCACGTCTTCGCAGCCATCCCCTTTCAGGGCGGAAATCATGAAGATTTCCTCGAACACGCCTTTATCGTTGAGTTGAGAGGCCAGCGCCAACAACTGGTCGCGCGGGAGAAGATCGATCTTGTTGAGGGCCAATAGCGCCGTCCGTTTCGTGCGCTGCAAGCCGTCGACGATACGCTGCGTATCGTCGTCGACACCGCGTTTCGCATCGACTACCAACATGACCTTGTCCGAATCCGCAGCACCACGCCAAGCCGCATCGACCATCGCCCGGTCCAGGCGTCGACGGGGCTCGAAGATGCCCGGTGTATCGATGAAGACCAATTGACACTGATCCCGCGTCGCGATCCCCATGATGCGGGTGCGAGTGGTCTGCACTTTATGGGTTACAATGGATACCTTTGCGCCAACGAGGCGATTCATCAATGTTGACTTACCTGCATTGGGCGCGCCGATGACCGCGACAAAACCGCATTTCATTCCCGGAACTTCAGACATTCGCCCCTACCCTCAATAATAATGCTTCCGCGGCCGCCCGCTCAGCAGCCCGTTTGGATGTCCCGCTGCCCTCGGCGACTTCCCAGCCCTCGACACTCACCGTCACGGTAAAGACCGGCGCGTGATCCGGTCCCTCACGCCCCAGAATTCGATAATCCGGCAATGGCAGCCCCTTTCCCTGAGCCAGTTCCTGCAAGATGGTTTTCGCGTCTTCAGGTGGTCGTGGTGGTGCGTTTAGTCTGTCGGTCCAATACCGTGCAATAAATTGCTGCGCCACTTCAATACCACCATCGCGGTACATTGCGGCGATCAGCGCTTCGCAGACATCCGACAATATCGCATCGTTTTCTTGACCGCCCGAATCAACATCACTCCGGCTCATCAGGATATGGCGTCCTATATCCGCCTCACGCGCGACATCCGCCAAAGTTTCACGGCGCACAAGATCGGCGTGACGCTTTGCCAACGGCCCTTCGGCTTCATTCGGATACGCGTCCAGCAGCAAATCAGCGACTGTGAACCCAAGAACTCTGTCGCCTAAGAATTCCAATCGTTCGTAGCTAGGGCGACCGTTCAGAGCGATGCTGCGATGGGTCAACGCCTGTTCAAGCAGCGCCGCAGAGGCAAACTCGTGCCCCAAGGCTTGTTTCAAATCTTCATCCATATCTTGCTTTATACACGACCGCGTCGAGTTCGGCGAACCCACGCGATAGCGAGGCGCCTAATCTATACCGTCGAAGAAACGTCCGAACCGCCATCCCCAAAGCTCGAAGAACCAGGTCTCCTGCGGTTTGGAGAAAAATAGAAACTCGGCCCGTCCGACCAAATTTTCATACGGCACCGTCCAACCGAAACGGCTATCGAGAGAGTTGTCGCGGTTGTCGCCCATGGCGAAGAAATGACCCTCGGGAACCGAAAATTCAGGCGTATTGTCCATCCGGCCGAAATCGCCTTCGGCCTCGATCAACTCATGACGACGGCCATTCGGCAAAGTCTCAAGATATTTCGCGACCTTGAGCGCTCCATACCGCTTTTCGCCGAAGGTGTGCTCACCTATCTTCAAGCGGCGAACAGGCTCACCATTAATGTGCAAAACACCGGAGACGACCTGGATCCGGTCGCCAGGCAAACCGACGATTCGTTTGATGTAGTCTTTTTCAAAATTGCTGTCGCGGACAGGATACTTAAACACCGCGACATCGCCGCGTTCCGGAACACTCCCAAGCACTCTGCCTTCGAACAGCGGCAGGCTAAAGGGCAGCGAATGCCGACTGTAACCATATGAAAATTTGGAAACGAATAGATAGTCGCCGATCAGGAGAGTGGGGATCATCGAGCCGGATGGAATACTAAATGGCTCGTAGGCAAAGGTTCTAATTCCGACAGCAATCACCACCGCGTATACGACAGTTCGGGCCAGCTCTATGAAATCCGCCGCCTTGTCACGAAACCCCTTCGGTTCCGCGCCGTTCGGCGTCTCTGTATTGTCGGATTCCATACGCGCACTCGATAGCCGTTTACCGGCCATAGGGCCGTCATGAGGTCGCGCCAATGTGGTCGGCAAGTCCGCGATAGTCAAGCGCAGCCGATTAGCACACCTCTTTCTGCCTCGATGGCTCAGGCAAAGACAACGCGATCCGAGTACCCTCTCCGAGTTCGCTTTCGATACTCATGTACCCGCCATACATTTTGACCAATCCATCAGCGATCGACAGGCCTAATCCCCAGCCCCGTTCGTCCGATTGCAAATTCGCCGTGCCCGTCCGAAAAGACTCCGTAATAGTCGGCAATTGGTCCGCCGCGATTCCGACGCCGGTATCCGAGACGATAACCTCGACGCCACCATCTGCGGTGCCTGCGGTGACGGTAACGCTGCCACCAACCAAGGTGAATTTCACGGGGTTGGTCAGTAGGTTTAAAAGAATCTGTTTGAAGGCCCGTTTATCCAAAGACACAAGGAGTGGTTCCATGGGGATTTTCATTGTCAACGTAATGCGCTTACGAGCAGCACGCTCGACCATTATCTCAACGCAATCACCGATTAGTTCTCCGATCGCAACGATTTCTCGATGCAATCTCCACTGACCGGCCGCGATCGCCGATACATCCAGCATATCGTTCACCAGAGCCAACAGATGCTCAGCGCTTGTATGAATATCCGATGCGTATTCCAAATATTTACCACCGCCCAACGGCCCAAAGAGTTCCCCTCGCAACACTTCCGACAACCCCAAGATCGCATTGAGGGGTGTGCGCAGTTCATGACTCGTTGTTGCCAGAAAGTGGCTCTTGGCATGATTGGCGTGCTCCGCGACTTTCGAACTCTCGGCAAGTTTGGCCTCGATCTTTTTTTTCGGGCGGTGATATCGATCGCAAGCGTAACCGTGCTTCCATCGAGTAATTTTTGCTCGTCAACCCGCATCCAAATCCCGTCTTCTCTGGCCAATTCCACCGGCTCAGTCGGGAAACGATGACGCGCAATTCGTTCCTGAAGCCAACGATCATCATCCGCGTCGATTTCAGGAAAGGCACCAGTTCGGCACAATCGACGTTGATGCTGCGCAAACGATATCCCAGGCTCGAGGGCATCCGGAGCGATACTATTGAACTCTCTATATCGTTGATTACAAACGACCATACGATCATCAGGGTCCCACAAGACAAACAGCTCATCCAATGCTTCAATAGCCAACGACAGCAGCGTTTGTGCTCGGTCAGCCGCCTGCCTCGCCTGTACTTCCGCCGTGAGGTCGGAGCCCGTTCCGCGATAACCTCGAAAGACCCCACCATCGTCGAATACAGGGATTCCATCGGCCTTCAGCTATTTTTCACCGTCAGGCCCGCGCCGCAGGAATACAAAATCCTTGAACGGCTCGCGCCGCCTCAAGTTTTCCAAATGCTCTTCCCACGGAATGGAGGGTTCCTCCGGCGCGCCAATCTCAGCGCGGGTCTTCCCGTAATACCATTCAAGCGCCACGCCGGTCACCGTCTCAACATTCGAAGAGAACCATGTGTAGCGAAGGTTCTCGTCCATTTCCCAGAACCAATCCAATGTCGCCATCGCGAAATCTTCGAAGCGCTGTCTGCTTTCCAGCAGTTGGCTTTCCATTTGGTTATGCTCAAGTTCGGAGCCCGCTCTGAGTGCTACGATCTGCAAACGAGTCTGCACCAATCCCGGATTGGAAAGCGGGGCCGTGTCCATAACCGCGATTAAACACAGCGGCTTCCCGTCGCCTGTCCACAGTGGGATAACTTTCGGCACCCATCTGCGCCAATAGGTCGTCGGTGGGAAACTGCTGTTGGATTTTGTCGACGTAGCAACACATATCGCGACCGACCACATTCTCACAGGGCGTCCCGGCAAGATCGTATTCGATATTCCTGACAATCTCGCCCTTGGCGTATAAAGCAATGGTTTCTACGATCTCTTCTGCTCCATCCGCAATCTTATCGACAAAGGCATAGGCTACACCGAGAGATTTGGCCAAATGCGTGACCAATGCGCTGAATAATTCTTCTTGAGTAGAGCGCCACGCGCGTTGCGCGATAAACCGCAAGGTCGCATCAACCGCTGCATTGTCTGATACGGATGGGACTATTACCTTTCCAACATTGTCGGTACGGATTGTTCCCAATTCCCTTCACCGCCGATTGTATCAGTGGTGCCCCTCGCAGTTCGGCTAATCATAGCCCTTCGACCAACAAAGCATCGCAAAAATACATTAACACCTTGTTAACATACAGCTATCTCAATACCTCTATTCCCATGATGCTGGTCTGATCGTAAATTTTTACTCAATCTAATGCGCCCGTTAAATTAAAAGCTCACCAGACAAAGGGATGCCCATGTTTTTGTCGCGTCGTGAGCAGAGTGCGTCGCAAAGCACGCGCCTTTCCCCCTTTTTTCAATTCTCTGTAAACCGTCTTCATCAATAATGCTGTAACGTCGTCGGAAACTAGCCAGAGACTGGCAACTATTGATTTCACCCCTGCATACAAAAACCCACGTGTCAGGCCAATCAGATCGTCTCCAGATTTAATGTCCCCGATGCCCGTCCCACACGCGCTGAACGTCAGCATCTCGGCGTTTAATCACAAGGTGTATAGTTCATCGACCGTAAGGTCGCCGTCCCGCCCACCGCCCGCGTGACGCAGGACGCCAGAATTCCGCATATGAAAACCGTCACGGCTGGCCGTAACCAAGTCACGATCTGAAGAGATGAGTTCTCGACATTTCGGTGGGATTTCGGCTTCATACTGTTGTTTTTTTGTATGCTAAAGATAAGGAAACCCGATCACGACAATATGGAAATTACGAACAGTTATTTCCACACTGGGATCGCCCCTTTGAAACATCTAGGCAATTACCAAATTCTTGTGAATCCTGCACGGCCATTTGAAATTCGAGACTATCGATGACTGGTAATATGAACGTTTCCAAATGACAGCGAGAGTGGCGTGTATCGGCGAATGCATGTTGGAGTTGAGCGGCGGCGATACAGATCGAATGACGCTCTCCTACGGTGGCGATACACTCAACACGGCTGTTTATCTTTCGCGTCTCGGTATCGTAACGGATTACATCACCGCGCTTGGCGACGATCCTTATAGCGACGGGATGGTCGATCAATGGAAAGACGAGGGTGTCGGCATTGAGCATGTTATCCGTGCGCCATCACGACTACCCGGCCTCTATGCCATTCGCACGGACGACCGTGGAGAACGGCAATTCCATTACTGGCGCGATCAAGCGCCAGTCCGCGATTTACTAACACTACCGGATTGGCCAAAGGTCGCGGAAAGCTTATGCGGCTATGATCTCATATATCTCAGCGCCATCACGCTTTCCCTCTACCCAACCGAGCAGCGTGATGGTTTGAACGACGTTCTAGCCCACGCCCGGCGACAAGGCTGCCAGATCGCATTCGATACTAATTTCCGGTCTCGCGGTTGGCCCAGTGCCGAAGCCGCCCGCCACGCCATCAATCAGACATTGGCCCATTGCGATATCGCGCTCCCGACACTCGACGACGACCGGCAGGTTTTCGGTGACCTCCATGCAGAGGCATGCGCCACGCGCCTCCGCGACATCGGTATCGGAGAAGTCGTCGTCAAAATGGATGCAACTGGCTGTTTGATTTCTGTAGATCGGGAAACTTGCCGTGTTAATACAGAACCGCAGGACAGCCCTATCGATACAACAGGGGCGGGCGATTCGTTTAATGCCGCCTATCTCGCAGGCCGCCTCCAGGGTGCCTCGCCAACCATCTCGGCACGGCAAGCACACCGTCTCGCAGGCACCGTTATCATGCATCGAGGCGCCATTATTCCGCGCACATCCATGCCCGTTGAAATATCCGAGGATGGAGAACATGAAAGATAAACTGGCCCATGCCAAAGTCGTACCAGTTCTCGTATTCCCCGACGCGGCGTATGCAGTCCCCACCGCCCATGCGCTAATCGACGGCGGCCTGCCGATACTTGAAATTACTCTGCGCACGGACGCAGTCTGGAAAGCGCTCGACGATATTGTCGCGGCTCAACCGGACGCCATTGTCGGCGTTGGGACGGTACTGGAGACCAATCAGCTGGCGCGTGCCAAAGAAGCCGGGGCACAGTTCGCCGTCAGCCCAGGTTTCGATCCGGATCTCGCGGCGGAAGCGGCGGCGCTTGACCTTTTCTATCTGCCTGGCGTCGCCACCGCATCAGAAGTGATGTCCGCCCGGCGCGCCGGACTTCGGCTACTCAAGTTTTTCCCGGCAGAAGCCGCCGGCGGACGCCCCATGTTGCAGAGCTTCGCCTCTCCCTTCGGCGAGATTGAATTCTGTCCGACGGGAGGTATCGGGCCGGATAATATGATGGATTACCTCAGCCTCCCCAACGTCGCCTGTGTCGGCGGCAGCTGGGTCGCCTCTCAGAGCGATATGCAGGCCGAGGATTGGGCCGGTATTGAACGAAAGGCTCGCGACGCGGCAAAACGACTCTAGGTTCTATCTGCCGCCTCGGCAGCGCGATCTCTCTCGCGCGCGCGTTCTTGGAATTCTGCCGTCGTATTGGTCGCCGGGAAAGCACTCTCCGGGATGTCGACATTCAGAAATTCACAAAGCGGCCTTCAATAATTTGGTCCCGGTCCGCCCAAACCCCGAGCCGACTACTTTCAGGGTCATGACATCTACTCCGCAGCGGTGGCCATTTCCCGAGGAATAGCAGAAATAATGACCACGGCCTGGGCCAGCGGGAAATCGTCGGTAATCGTCAGGTCGA
>CAXAGK010000108.1:0-10059 GCA_963968305.1 uncultured Rickettsiales bacterium
ACTGAACACCACCAACCTTGCTTTTGGTGGGCCGGACAATAAGAGCCTGTTCATCACAGAATCCATGTCCGGCACTATCCTACGCGCTGAATTACCGGACGCCGGCAAGGTCATGTATTCGCATATGGATTAAGGGACAAACTCGTGAGCCTCTTCCCACCGCCCCAGGAGATCGAAACCACGGTCGCCTTCGAATTGCCGGAAACCCTCCGCCGTCCGAATACTTATTCCGACTGGGGGCAAAATAATCAGTTCGGCCATATGCCGGATAGCTTCCTTGAAGGCCCGTCATTCGATAAGGACGGAAACCTATGGATGGTGAATATCCCCTTCGGGCAAATTCTACGTGTCACGCCGACCGGAGAATGGAGCGTGGCGACGGAGTATGATGGCAATCCGAACGGTCTAAAAATACGAAACGACGGCCAAATATTCATCGCCGATTACAAGAACGGCGTCATGCATCTGGACCCGTCGAGCGGGAATGTTACTGGACATCGCACGCGCATCCGCACCGAGCCCTTCCGCGGATGCAACGATCTCCATTTTGCCTCCAACGGCGATCTTTATTTCACCGATCAAGGCCAGTCCGACATGCAGCGATCGGATGGGCGGGTATTTCGCCTTACCCCTGACGACCACCTGGAATGCCTCATCGATTGCGGTGTCAGTCCTAACGGCTTGGTCTTAAGCCACAACGAGAAGATGCTCTTCGTCGGAATGACCCGGGCTTGCCAAGTATGGCATATTCCGCTGCCGCCCGACGGCGGACCCTATTACAAGATCGGCGTCTTCCAGAACCTGTCCGGTGGCCCGGGTGGACCGGACGGTATGTGCCTGGACGATGAAGGCAATCTCTACGTAACTCATGTTGGTCTCGGCATCATTTGGGTCTTCGGACCGACAGGTATTCCACTCTATCGGATAAACTCCTGCCGAGGCGCTAAGATGACAAATATGGCCTTTGGCGGGCCCGAGAACAAAACCCTGTTCATCACGGAATCCGATACGGGCACGATCTTAAGGGCGGAAATGCCACATGCCGGAAAGGTAATGTACTCGCATATGTAAGCTTCACCTAAATTTAACTGACACGTTTTACAATGATTTTCTCCGCATAAGCAGCGAGATTTCAATCTCTAAAGGGGATAGGGGAGGCTAAAATGGCAATATTTGAAGCAGCGATTTACAATGTAAAAGTGAAAGCCGCACGCGAGCGCGGTGAATCACATCCGAAAATTGACGACGAGTGGACCAGTGTTCACTTCATCGAGGTCAACGCCATGAATGAAAACATGGCGCGGGCCAAGTTGGGTCGGCAATACCCCGCCGCCGACGGATTCGTGATCGACGAATTGAATCCGGCGTAGCGACTACAGCCAAACTTTTCGACGCACGCCGAGCAGATCCATCTCGAAATCAAGACCGATTATGGGTGGCCGGGACAGATACCAGTGAATGCCGTGGATCGCCTCGGCGTCCATGCGCGGTATCAGTTCAGACGACAGCCAATCGGCATTCTGCGCCGAAGTATAGACGTTGACCCCTGTCACGTCCTTCCATTCCATACCAAGGCCACTGAGCCGTTCCTGCATGGTTTCGACCACACGGGCAGCCTTCTGTCGCATACCATTCTCAGACATATCTCCTTCGGCGACGATCCCATCACCGATTGTCTCGCCGCCGCCAGCACCCCTAAAGGTCGCCGGCGCGTCAGCGTTCTCCACCGTATAGCTGAACCCATACATCAAAGTTTCACTCGGCGGGTTTAGGACGGGTGCGACATTCGTGCGTCCCACCGGATTAACGCCGTCGATGATAATGTCCCATTCTTCGAGAATATTCCGATAGCCGATATTAAACTCGTGAAAACCATCCGGTGTCATCGGTGCGGGGCATCGCAATTCAACGCCGCAGAGCGCCTGTTTCGGCCGCCCTTCCGTATCAAACAGCTTCGCCATCGCATCGAAGCCATCACGCCAGGGAACCGGGCGTCGGAAGACAGCTTGGACGACCTCATAGCCCGCCATGGCCGCCGCCCCGGACGAAAATGGAAATCCAGCAGGCAGATAGATGTAACCTCCACGTGCATTCTCGACTGCGGCCATTCTATTGCCCTCCTACGGTATACGGTTTGTTATCTCTATGAATTACCACAAGCTAAGTAGTAACCTTGCCCAATTTTGCGATAGCGCACCAGGAGCCTCACGCCGATGAAGATCGAAAGATTTCGCAAATACAATACGCGTGACATTTATCCGGAGCAGATGCTCGACAACGAGCTATGCCAGGTCATTCGGGCAGGCAACCGGATTTACATGCGTTGACAAACGGGTCTCGACCTCGATCAAAAGCTCCACACGGAAGACGCGGCCGAACAGGCCAACCAAGCCATGCAAAATGTGAAGACGCTCTTGGAGAAAGCCGGCTCCAGCCCCCAGCATATCTGTCGGGTCACGACCTATCTGACGGACCCTGGATGGCGCGCGCCTGTCTACAACACGGTCAACCGGTACCTGAAGGATATTCCCACCGTCGGCACCGGCTTGATTGTCAAAGGCCTCGCCAAGCCAAAAATGAAAGTCGAACTCGACATCGATGCGGTGATTCTAGAAACGGGTTCTCACACGAAGATCAGAACCTTCGACACTGGCGATTGGTTCGGGTAGTCGAGCCTGCGCCGCAGCTCCTGCTGGGCAGTGCGCGCGAATAACGAGATTTACCTGCGAGGTCTCACTCGAGCAGCGGTGGATGGCAGTGCCATGTACGACCTTGGCTGCACGCCGTAGGATGCAGCCGCGCAGGCCGACCACGCCATGAGGAACGCGCGCGTGCCGGTCGAAGAAGCGGGTGGCAGTTTCAACGACGTCTGCAAGCTGCGTGTTTATATCGGCGACCGCGCCTATCGTGAGGCGGTGTAACAAGTTCTCGGTGAACATCTCGGTGATACCTACTGCTGCTCCACCGGCCTCATCGTGCCTGGTTTCGCGCGGCCGTAGTTCTGTTTGAAATCGACATGTCCATCGACCTCGCAGATACCGCGCCTCACCAGCGTTTTTGTAAGTTTCACACGGATACCAAATACAAGGACGGACAAAAGCTAGGGACCAAATTCTGCAAGGTCGTCCGGGCGGGAAATCAGATATATTTGCGCGGTCAAACCGGCACGTCACTTGACGGTGCGTTCGTTGGGCCTGGCGATGCCGGGGCACAAGCTGACCAAGCCATGAAGAATATCACCACGCTTTTGAAAGAAGACGGCGGCTCTCCTCCTTGTCCACAAGGAAGATTTCGCCTATGTCGATCTCGACCGAGACCCTTTGGCGCAACTCCGCTATCACTGGGAGTTAGACAAGCCGATGTTGCAGCGTTATGTCGACCGGGGGTTATCGATCCGGACAGCGTACCTATCCATAAATTTAGCTCGCGATAAAAGTCTCAGAGAAACTCGACTGCGCGTCCTCGGTCTCGGACATCGTCGCTCGAGTGAACCGGAACAACAGGCTGCTCACACCCAATTCCTGGAGTGCCGCAATGTCGGTTTTAATCTCGTCGACACCACCAGTGAAGAGTCGGCGCTCGCCTTCCACATCCACGGGATCGCTTGGCCCGTTGAACCAGGTCGAATTATAGGCCAATGAGATGGCCGCCGGGTCACGGCCGATCTTCTCAGCCTCCCCTTTGAGGACATCCAACCTGGTCTTGAAACGACCGAGCGTGTCGAGCGGAAACCGCGGATTATAGCCGATCGGATACCACCCATCGCCAAGCTTCGCGGTGCGCCGCAGTGCAGGTGCGCTTTCACCGCCAATCCACAAGGGCAGCGACACTTGTTTCGGGTGAGGTAGACCAATAATGTTTGAAAAACTAGAATAGGTGCCGCTATATTCCGGTAAATCCTTCGTCCAAATCTCGCGAAAAATCTCGAGATACTCGTCAGTAGACTTCCCACGCTCCGCAAACGGCGGCGCACCAACAGCGATGAATTCCTCCTCCATCCATCCCGCGCCGCAGCCGATAGTAACGCGTCCATTCGAGAGTACGTCGATGGTCGCGATCATCTTGGCAGCGACGACCGGATTACGGTAGGGCACGACCATCACCGAGGTCAGCAATCTAACATTCGACGTTGCCGAGGCGAGAAATGAGAGCATCGCCAATATATCCATCGCCTCGCCGAATTGACCACCGGACCAATCACCCCCTTTGGAATAAGGATACTTAGAAGCGATATTGCGCGGAATCACGATGTGATCATTCACATAGGCGGTGCCAAATCCCAGCGCTTCGCCTTTCTGGGCGATGGCTGTGATGTTCTCCGGTGATGCCAACGGGCCCCTTGTTGGAATGTCGTAGCCGAAATTCATATTGCGTCCTTTCGAATGTGCCGCTTTGACGAGTAAACTAGTCCGCAGACCCAACAGTCACACAGAATTCGGAAGCCTCATATGCCACAGATTTTTTTGGAAGATGGTCTGGAGATCAGCTACGCGCCACATGGGACATTGACGGATGAGGACCTAGTCGCCAGGAGCCTCACGCGCGGTACCTATAAGGGGGTCCGTGCCGAACGTGTCGAGCGCGAACGTTATGCGCCAAAGCCAGAAAAATTCGCGCCAGACTTCATAATCGAATGGTTATCCAGTGATGGCAACCGAACGAATGAGATGTTCCAACTTTCGAAAAGCCGAGGTAAACCACTCGCCTTTA
Source organism: uncultured Rickettsiales bacterium (assembly GCA_963968305.1). GTDB lineage: Bacteria > Pseudomonadota > Alphaproteobacteria > UBA8366 > UBA8366 > UBA6544. The sequence continues at coordinate 4,711 of CAXAGK010000108.1, forward strand.
TCTTAGGGTGCTATACGTGACCCCCTTATCGTAAAAATGCCGGGCGCATGAACGAAATATACGAAAGCTAAAAAGACTGCGTCGACTTCTACCTCATCTATATCCGGGAAGCGCATCCGACCGACGGTTGGCAGGTCTTCTCCAACCTGAATGACGATGTCCTTCACCCAGACCCCAGGGACGCCGACGAACGCGCGGAGCTGGCCGGTGTTTGCATGCTGAATCTCGGCTTCACCATCCCAACCTTGCTCGATAATTTGCAAAACGAGGTCGATGATAAGTACGCCGCCCTACCCGAGCGCCTGTACCTCCTCTATAAAGACATTAAGGTGTATTATCGTGGCATAATGGGATCCCCCGGTTTCGTTGTGGATATCTGGTAAGCACAGGCCGCCTTATCCAGCGCGCAGGCAGCCAAATAATACTCCTGCCTTCGAGTACGCATTGGCAATCGATGTGTCGGATACGGTATCTTTCTGAAAACGTTAGAGGGAAATATGGCCCACTACGAAACCATCGACCAAGCAGGACAGCCGATGCGCGTATGCCTGTCCCTTCCGTCAGGTGGCGGTGCTCATCCTGCAATCATCGTGATGTGCCACGGTGCCGGTCTCGATGCCTTCGGCGAGGATGTCTGTGACCGTTTGGCGGAGACCGGGTTCGTTACAGCTGCTCCCGATGTCTTTCACCGCCAACCGGTCGTGACGGATAGCGCGGTCAAGCGGGCGCATATGATCGATGGTCAGATCGTCACCGATATCGACAGCACGATCTCCCTGCTTCAGAACAAAAACATTATCAATCCCGAGCGCATCGGTATTCTCGGCCATTGCATGGGCGGGCGCATGTCCTTGCTTGGCGCCTGCGCCGACCGTCGCATTCAAGCCTGTGTCGTTTTTTACGGCGGTAATTGTATGGTTTCTTGGGGCGGTGATGACCCAACGCCTTTCGAACGAATCGGCGATATTCGCTGTCCCGTTCTGGGGTTATTCGGAAATGAGGATGAAAATCCCTCACCCGACGACGTCGACCGCATTTCGGCTGAAATGACTCGTTGCGGTATCACTCATGAATTTCATCGCTATGACGATGCCGGACACGCCTTTCAGAATTTCCTGAGCGATGAGAGTTACCGGTCTAAATCCAGCGCGGACGCCTGGAACAAGACTTTGACGTTCCTTAGCCATCGACTTGGTTAGCCCCCTCATACATCATGGTCATTATGTCACCTCATGCCGACACTATTATCCAAAACGCCAAAATCATAACGCTCGATTCACAGGACCGCATTGCCGACGCCATTGCCATATCAGGGGATCGTGTTCTCGCCGTCGGTGATAATACAGAGATCGAGTCCCTGACAGGACCCAACAGCCGGAAAATCGATGCGAAGGGTCACGTTGTCATCCCCGGTCTGATCGACGGTCACGCGCATATGGACCGCGAGGGATTGAAGGATATCCCACCGACGCTGGCGGGATGCCGCTCTATCGACGACATTCTGCAACGGATTGAGGCTATTGCCGCGGAAACGCCGAAAGGTGAATGGATCGTCACCATGCCGATCGGCGAGCCGCCTTTCTACTACGGCGTGCCGGACAATCTCGCGGAGAAAAGGGTTCCCAACCGCCAAGAAATTGACCGTGTCGCACCTGATCACCCTGTCTACATACGGGCCATTTGGGGGCATTGGCGGAACACTCTGCCACTCGTCTCCATCACCAACACAATGGCATTGGAACGTGCCGGAATCGACCGCAACACCATGCCGCCAACGCCATCGATCCAAATCGAAAAAGATCACGGAACCGGCGTTCCCACGGGTGTGCTGTACGAATTCACCTATAAGCCACTTGTCGAGAAGACGTTGATGAAATGCATTCCGCAATTCACACTCGACGATCGTACCAGCGGTTTGGAGCGCTCGATGGAGGTCTATGCCGGATATGGTACGACCAGCGTATTCGAGGGTCACGGCATCGCGGGAGAAGTCCTCGCAGCCTATGAAGCCGTGCGCTCGAAGGGGTTGCCACCAGTCCGCGCTAATCTGATGTTCAGTCCAGCTTGGCCGAACATTAATCCAGACGACGTTCGTGCCTTGTTGGTCGACTGGGGCCGCTGGCTGGGCGGGCGCGGACTTGGGGACGAGTACCTACGCATGGCCGGGTTCTATGCGGAATCGGATTATTCCGAGGAAAACCGACTGCGCGCTGAATGCGGTCCCTATACTGGCTGGGCCGGGTTCAATTTCGACGCCGCACTGCCCGAAGACGTCATGCTCGAACTGATGGTGGAAGCGGCGCGCAATGGAATTCGTGTTGGCTCCTTCACCGATAACATCCTCAATCTATACGAAGAGGTCGATAAACGTGCCTCGATTGCCGGGCAACGGTGGCTAATCGAGCATATCGGCGTCTACTCGAAGGACGAGATCGCCCGCATCAAAGATTTAGGACTCGTCCTGCAAGCCTATAGCAACCGCTGGCTCTACCAGGACGGTGAACAACTTCGCCGCGACCTCGGCGCATCAGAAGTCGACCGCATCTTACCGATGCGCGATCTTGTCGATGCCGGAATTCACGTCTCTCTCGCCACCGATAATGTGCCGCCGACTCTATTCCATCCAATCTGGCACGTGGTCTCCCGCAAGACCGAAGAAACGGGAGAGCGCCTGGGAGACGCGCAAGCCTTATCGCGCACCGAAGCGCTCGCTTGTGCCTCCCGCGAGGGCGCCTGGTTGAGTTTCGAGGAAGACGTCAAAGGCACACTTGAGGCTGGCAAGTATGCGGACCTGGCAATCTTGTCGGGCGATCTACTGACCATGGCGGAAGATAATATTCCGGATATTACATCCGTCCTCACCATGACCGGCGGCCGCATCGTCCATGAGGCCGACTAAGTAACCAGATGCTGAAACCGAACAAATCCTATGCAGGTGCCCGAGAGGCGTTCCGTTGGCGAATACCTGAACGCTACAATATGGGCGTCGATGTATGCGACAAATTCGCTGATATCACGCCGAATGCACCAGCACTCATCGATGTTTTGAAGGACGGATCACCTCGGCCCTATAGCTATCTCGAACTCAAACGTCTATCGAACCGTCTTGCAAACGCCTTGCTGGCGAATGGCCTCGGCGCAGGTGATCGGGTCGGCATACTGCTACCGCAATGTCCGGAAACCGCTCTTACACACATTGCTTGCTATAAGGCGGGTCTCATCGCCGTCCCCTTGTTCACATTGTTCGGCGAGGACGCGTTGGAATATCGCCTCGCCAATAGCGGGACCGCCGCGATTGTCACCGACCGGGAAAACATGCCAAAGATCGATGCCATCAAGGGGCGATTGAACGATCTGCGATTAATCCTTTCCGTTGACGGCGCAGAGTCCGATGTGCGTGATTTCCATGCGTTACTTTCTTCCGCGTCGGACGCTTTTTCCCCCGTCGATAGCCTGGCTGAAGATCCAGCTCTTTTAATTTTCACTTCCGGCACAACAGGTCCACCCAAGGGTGCGCTGCATGCGCATCGAACGCTTCTTGGGCATTTCCCCGGCGTGCAGTTCATGCATGACTTCTTCCCGAAAGCGGGCGACCGATTCTGGACCCCGGCCGATTGGGCCTGGGCTGGCGGGTTGTTGGACGTTTTGCTGCCGTCATTGGCCCTCGGCAAATCCGTCTTGATCTATCGCGGGCGAAAATTTGATCCGGAAGACACCTACCGGCTTCTTGCGGACCATGAAGTGCGAAACTCCTTTCTGCCACCAACGGCGTTGAAATTGATGCGTCAGGTAGAGCGCCCACGAGAGCGATGGAATTTCGCCATGCGCTCTATTTTTACCGGCGGCGAAGCAATGGGCGCTGAGTTGATGGATTGGGGCCGAGAGACATTCGGCTTCACTATTAACGAAGGATACGGGCAGACCGAGTGTAATTTGGTGGTCGGCAATTGCGCTTCGATCATGAAGGCCCGCCCCGGCTCCATGGGAAAACCGGTACCGGGACACGACGTGGTGATCATCGATGAGAGCGGCGATGTTCTGCCGCCCGGTGTCACCGGCAGCATTGCGGTGCGGGCGCCAGATCCGGTGATGTTCCTCGGGTATTGGAATAACTCGGAGGCCACCGCCGATAAATTCCTCGGCGATTGGCTTTTGACCGGCGATATCGGCCAGACTGATGAGGACGGCTATATTTGGTTCGTGGGCCGTGACGACGACGTCATCACCAGTGCGGGTTACCGCATCGGCCCCGGCGAGATCGAGGATTGCCTGATGAGCCATCCCGCCGTCCTGCTGGCCGCGGCCATCGGTAAACCGGACCCAATCCGCACAGAGATCGTCAAAGCCTTTATTGTTCCCAATGACGGCGTCGTGCCAGATGCCGCCCTGACCGAGGAAATTCGAGCACATGTCCGCAACCGTCTTTCCGCGCACGAGTACCCACGCGAAATCGCGTTCGTCAACGATCTTCCCATGACCACAACCGGAAAAATCATGCGCCGCGAGTTGCGTGCACGTGAAACCCAAGACACGAAAGATCATCAATCATGAGCAAAACAGTTTAATACTATTTCAGTCATGTCTGTCCGTGGAGCGATATCAGTGCGGCGCACTTCTAAAAGATTGCCGAGGCCGCGGGCGCCACGATCAATCTCAAATCGATGAATTTAGGTGTCATTTTCCCGCAATCGGGCGGCCTACCGCTCGGCAAACGACCGCCCCAGCGCCGGGCCTACCGCATGATGGAATTGAAGCGTTGAAAAGCGCATTTGAGCGTCGCTCTCAATTACGAGCCAAAGCATTTCCCGACGAACGATATGCCGGCCACCCTCATCGCAATTGCCACGTAGCAGGCGGTAAACAATATCGCCGGTTTGTCGCTCACGATCATGCGGAAATGTTGGGTGGAAGAAATGGATGTCTCGGAAGACGCAAACCTAATCGAAGCCGCAAACCGCGTCTTAGGCTTCCTGATTATCCGTGATCACATAGCCGCGAAAAGACGGATAACGGACTTCGACTTTTTGAAATTCCGCGCCCGGCGTGTAGGCCCGCACCTCGATCCAATGGATATCCGCCCAATCGTCCTTGAGAAACGGGTGCCGCTCACCCTCTTTCATCACATCACGGACCGCCTAATTGAAGACGGCAACTTCGTAGGTAACCGTTTGCTAGTTCATTCGATAATTCCCGTAATCGAATAAGAAAAGCCTACAAATTACCACAAAGCGGTTAATTGAATGTGTCGGCGGTCACACTTTGCCAAGGTAATCGGTGAGGAGGTTAAAGAACCCATCCGCATCAATTTCAGTTATGACTCGGCAGTTTGTTGATTTCTCAGACTTTCCC
>CAXAGK010000109.1:0-10030 GCA_963968305.1 uncultured Rickettsiales bacterium
GCCTTGATTGATGATCTACGGCCAAGACCCGTCCCGGTGTAGGCCGGTGTAGGCCAGGGGAAATTAACGGTAATGTGACATTGCTGGGAGAGGTGCGTCTGGATGGCGGAAATCATCGAAAATGGCATTCAGAACAGCGTTAAATTGCCAAAGCTGGAGGTGTAGTGTGGTTGGAGAAGATAAACCTATAAGAAATGGTGTGATTTTGTATATTCATGCCAAGTTTGAAGATGACTTGGGAAATGTTGGGTTTTCAATATGTTTTTGAACGTTGTTTCTTTATAAGCCGTCACCCTCCCTCTTCCGCAAGCGGCAAAGGGGCACGGATAACACAGCGTCACCCCCCTCCCGCATGCGGGAGGGGGGTGGGATGAGGGCCGCTACCAGTTTTCGTTAAAAGGCCGCAGTTCCACGTTGAAGGACCACGTGGATTTCGGTTGATGGGCGATGTGGAAGCATTCGCCCGCGATATCCGCCGGTTTGGCGAATTGGTCCGCCGGATAGTCTGGCCCCCGGCGCTCGCGCACCCACCAAATATCTATAGCCGCATCGATGGTGATATAGGCGACGTGAACGCCTTGCGGGCCCAATTCGCGCGCCAGAGCTTCCGCCAGTATGCGTTGGGCTGATTTGCTGGGCGCGAAACCAGTGAAATGGGGTTTGCCGCGCCAGGCCCCGGTATTGCCGGTCACCAACAGGGCACATTCGCCCATCTCGACCATGTCGGGACAAAGCTCCTGGGCTAGTACGAGTAGCGCCGTCGTGTTGACGCGGAACGTGCTCTCGAACTCCAACGGGTCGATCTTCGTATAATGCTCTCGAACTGCCTTCGCGCCATTGTGAATAGCGACCTTGGGCCGTCCCATCTCCTGCTTGATACGGTCGAGCGTTGCTCGAAGCCCGTCGATATCCGCCATGTCGCAGGGATACGATACTGCATCCGGCACATCACCAGCGATACGTGTCAGGCGCTCTTCCTTGCGCGCGATCATCGCGACACGGTAGCCACCCTCTGCAAATTGCCGCACCAAAGCCTCACCGGTCCCACTGCCGACCCCAGCGACGACCGCGACAGGTTTCTTCGTCATCTTGATGTTCCTTTGTGCCACCGAAAATCGCAATGCGGAGCGCCCTGCATCCGCGTCTGCGTGCGCTCAAAATCCCATTCCGGGCGTATCAGCTCCTCCGCCGCGTAATCGACGCCACAGGTCATTAAGGCGCCGATTTCCGGCTCACCTATGGAGCGGAAGTATTCGGCGAACTCGCAGCCGGTGATGTTATAGCCGTATGTCTCTTCCGTATCGTCGATGACCTCGCGTTCGACCGGAAAGCCGTTGTCGAATTCCTGTTCCATGCGGGGATGGGAATTTTCCTCGAATCCCTTCAACTCGCGATAATCGACATAGGCGTTTGCGATCGCGCGACCGATAAGGGCGTGGGCCCGTTCCTTCCCGATTTCTTTCTCCAACTCGCGGATAATCGGAATGACAACCCGAGACTGAATTTTAACTGCATTGAAAATTGAATTCGACATGGTTTTGCCCCTTCCTGTTAGACGTCGGTCGCTTCGGTCCCACCACAGACCCGCAGGATAGAGCCCGTCGTGTAGCTCGATGCGTCGCTCGCGAAATAGAGCGCGGCCCCGACGATCTCCTCCGGTTGGCCGACGCGTTTCATGGCCAGCTTCTCCCACCGGGCGTTGAACTCAGGTGTGTCGGGCCAGGCCTTCGCGATATCAGTCTCGAACGGCCCCGGTACAACGCAGTTGACCCGAACCTTAGGGCCATATTCGTGCGCCAATGTGCGGGTCAGATGATTGAGGCCAGCTTTCGCCATGCCGTAAGTACCGGCACGGCGCGATGGGTAGAAGGACGCCGTGCTCGAGACGTTGATAATGCTACCGCCTTCACTCTCAACCATGCGAGTTCCAATCTGCGTCGCCAGGCGGAACGGGCCTTTCAAATTGATGTCGAAGACCTTGTCGTACAGGCTTTCCTCGATCTCCGCGAGGGACGGATAAAGCGGCGAAAGCCCTGCATTGTTCACCAGAACATCGACGCGACCGAAATACCCATAGACCGCGTCGATCAACGCATCGCATTGATCCCAATATCCAACATGCGCGGCCACGGGGAAGGCTCGAACGCCGAACGCCTCAATATCTTTCGCCGTTGCCTCACAGGATTTGAGCTTACGACTGGCAATGGCGACGTCGGCACCCGCTTCCGCGAAAGCGAGTGCCATTTCCCGGCCTAACCCTCGGCTACCGCCCGTGATGAGCGCGATCTTGCCCGAAAGATCGAATCGATTCTTGCTCATGCGAATGCCCTAGAGAGCGTTTTCAGCGAGCACGCGCAGTGCTTCAACACTGGCGCCACGGGTCACCAATGTATGGACCTGCCCTTTGTTGGCCGCCTTCTTCCAATCCTGCAGGCGTTCAATGATGCGTTCCTTTGGACCGACCAGCGCAGTCCGGTCAACCAACTCGTCCGGGACCGCGTCAGCAGCCTCTTTGCGGCGACCTGCCAGAAAGTGATCCTGAATTTCGACCGCGGCATCGACATAACCTATACGTTTGGCGAAATCATTGTAGAAGTTCTTATCGCGCGCACCCATGCCGCCAATATAAAATGCGAGATTCTCACGGACCGGCTGCCGCGCGGCGTCCAAATCGTCGTTCATCCGCACCTGACAGAAGGCCAGTACCATGAAATCTGACAGCGATTTGCCCCCTCCTGCCTTCTCCAGACCAGCATTAATGTCCGGCTCGAAAACTTCGTAGCGGTCGGGGTCCATATAAATCGGAATGAAACCGTCCACGATTTCAGCGGCTGCCTTAACCCCGGCAGATGAAATCGCAGCGGAGACGATTTTCATATCCGGATTGCCATGCAAGACACTCTTCAAGGGTTTGCCGAGGCCCGTCGTCCCTTCGCCGGTCATCGGGATTTGATAGTGAAAACCTTCGTGGCGAAGCGGTTCCTTGCGCGCCAAAATTTTGCGGATAATTTCGACATATTCACGCAGACGCGTCAGCGGGCGGCCGTACGGCACGCCGTACCAACCTTCTATAACTTGCGGGCCGGACGGCCCGAGGCCGAGAATAAAACGACCGCCCGACAAATGATCGAGAGACATTGCCGCCATCGCCACACTGGAAGGTGTACGGGCTGACATTTGCACAATTCCCGTACCTACTTTGATTTTACTCGTCTGGGCCAGGACCCAGGCCGCCGGTGTCAGCGCGTCAGAGCCCCAGGCTTCCGCTGTCCAAACGGTATCGTATCCAAGGTTCTCGGCTTCGCGTACATAGTCCATATCGACTGTCGCTTTGTTGCCGCCCGTTCCGAGAGTCAGACCGAGTTTCATTGCCATTTTTCGTTCCTTCCGATGTTCAATATCCGCCTTTTGTGCGGACAGCCCTTGAGCGCCTTATCGAATTTAGCCTAGATAAGCGGGAAAGCCAGATTACGTAGGTCTTGCGGTACTGGAAATAGGACCAATACTGGCCGCCTCCTAGCCATGAGACAACCAACAGGAAAACGAACGAATGACCGACACCTATAAGATCGCCATTGTCGGCGGAACCGGAGATTTAGGCTCGGGCCTGGCCAAGCGCTGGGCGCGCGCCGGATATAGGATCGTTATCGGCTCGCGCGATGCCGGACGGGCCGCAGATACTGCCGTGAAATTCAACGCCGATGCGGGAACCACTTCGATCTCCGGCATGGAGAACGGGGATGCGGCGGCGGCAGGTGAAATCGTCGTTTTGACGGTCCCCTACGAGAATCACGCGCCGACACTCGACGCCATCCGGGACAAGGTGCAGGGAAAAATCGTTATAGACGTGACTGTTCCGCTGATGCCGCCGAAGGTGCGAACCGTGCAACTTCCGGAAGGCGGTAGCTGCGCCAAGGCTGCGCAAGCTCAGTTGGGCGAAGGCGTGCGCGTGGTATCCGCATTCCAAAACGTGGCAGCGGCACACCTTGCCGACCTGGAACACGATATCGATTGCGACGTGTTGGTCTGCGGCAACGATAAAGACGCCCGCGAGGTCGTCGTGAAACTCGCGGAGGATGCCAGCATGAAAGCCTGGCATGCGGGTGTGATCGCTAATTCCACCATCGCAGAAGCTCTGACCTCGGCTCTCATATTCATGAACGGCCACTATAAAATTGGCGGTGCCGGTATACGCATCACCGGGACGCCAGGCTCCGCCGCTCAGGAATAAAACTTGTCCGACCGACTGACCCTTATTGCCCTCGACGGTATTCCCTTGGTCCAACCGGGGGACGATCTGTCGTCGCTGATCGCCGACGCGCTCATGCGCATTGGCGAGACGCTGGTCGACGGAGATATTTTGGTGGTCGCGCAGAAGATCGTCTCGAAATCGGAAAACCGTCTCGTCGAAATCGCGACCATCACGCCGAGCGCGCGGGCCGAAACATTGGCTAAATCGGTCGATAAGGACCCCCGAGTTGTCGAAATGATCTTGCGGGAAAGTCGGACTGTCATTCGCGAGAAGCCAGGCGTGCTGATCGTTGAGAACAATCTGGGCCTGATCATGGCCAATGCGGGTATCGATCATTCGAATGTGGAAAGCGACGGGCCAGACGAAAATTTACTACTGTTACCGCTCGACCCGGACGCTAGTGCGGAGGCATTGCGTCGTGACCTAAACACGCGGTTCGGAGCCGAAGTCGGCGTCGTCGTGAACGATAGTGTTGGCCGGGCCTGGCGGATCGGCACCATGGGCCTCGCCATCGGTGTCGCGGGTCTTCCGGTGGTCGTCGACCTGCGGGGTGATAAAGATCTGTTCGGGCGGGAATTACGAGTCAGCGAGGAAGCCGTCGCCGACGAATTGGCCGCCGCCGCATCCCTGTTGCAAGGTCAGGGTGCGGAAGGGAAACCTGTCGTTCTGATACGCGGTTACTCGAGCTCCGCCGCCCCTCAATCGGCAACCGCCGCCTTGCGACCCGCCGATATGGATATGTTCCGATGAACGTCTTGGCTCTATCGGGCGGTGTCGGTGGCGCCAAACTAGCACTTGGTCTCGCCCGTACGCTAGCAGCTGCGGATCTGACTATTGTTGCCAACACTGGCGACGACTTCACCCATCTCGGCCTGCGGATATGTCCTGATATCGACACCGTGGTCTATACGCTCTCCGACCTTGCGGACAAAGAGCGAGGCTGGGGTCGGCAGGACGAAAGCTGGAACTTCATGGCGGCTTTCGGCCGCCTTGGCGGTGAGGATTGGTTCAATCTTGGTGACGGCGACCTTGCCATGCATGTCCGCCGCTCCCTGGAAATGGCCGACGGTAAGAGCCTGACCAAAGTCACCGATGACATCGCATCGACTCTCGGCATCGGTCCCACCATCCTGCCGATGAGCGACGATCCCATTGCGACCATTGTCGAGACACCGGACGGACCCCTTCCCTTTCAGCACTATTTCGTCCGCGACCGGTGCGAACCCGCCGTCACAGGATTTCGCTTCGACAGGATCGAGATCGCCAAGCCGAACCCACAACTGATGGACGTCTTAGTTGGCGGAACGCTCGACGCCGTTATCATCACTCCGTCCAATCCGTTTGTGAGCATTGATCCGATCCTCTCGGTGCCGGGAGTGCGAGACGCCTTACAGGTGCTCACCGCCCCCATCGTCGCGGTCTCCCCCATCGTTGGCGGCCAAGCCATCAAGGGACCAGCGGCAAAAATGATGACCGAACTCGGCCTGCCGTCGAGCGCCACAGAAGTCGCGAAGCATTACCAGGGATTGATCGACGGGTTTGTGATCGACGAGACCGATGCCGCTCAAGCGGCGGCTATTTCCGCCCACGGCATAAAAGTGAAGGTCGCGCAAACCGTCATGCGCGACCTGGATGACCGCAAGCTGCTGGCAACGGCGTGCTGCGACTTCGCGGCGACTCTCCAGTCATGACCGTCGCCCTTGTCCCCATGAAGGATTTGGCCGACGCCAAGCAAAGGCTCTCCACGATGCTCTCCGATGAAGAGCGAATGGGTCTGGTAAATGCAATGCTCCGGGATGTATTGGCGGCTCTAGACGCAACCACGCATATTGAGCACGTTAGCATCATAGCGCAGGACCGGGCTTATCTTGATTTCGGCGTCGATGTCATCGAGGAAGCCAACAACACCGGCTACAACGAGGCCGTCGCCTTCGCGCTCACGCGACCCGCGCTCGTCGATTTCGATTCTCTGCTTATTCTACCGGGTGACGTCCCGCTGACATCCGCCAGCGAGATCAACGCGCTTGCGGCACCAACCACAGAGCCGACGGTACGCCTTGCGGCGGCGCGCGACGGCGACGGCACCAACGGCCTGATGATCGCACCGCCACGGCTTATGGATACCGCCTTCGGTATCGGCAGTTTCGAGCGCCATAAATCCATCGCCGAGGCGTCAGGCGCCACGGTGGAGATCGTGACCGGTTCCGGTATCTCATTCGACATCGATACCCCGGATGATCTCATCGCGTTTTGCGCCGTTGACGGGACGAGTGAAACCCACACATTCCTTGACTTGAGCGGGATCCGCGGGCGACTGTTGGCGGAGAATGTATAGGCGAGCCACAGGCAGCGAAGAGTAGCGTGACCATATCCCAATTGCAGAACACTGATCGTCTCGATGCGGACGCGGCGCATTCTTTGGCCGAGCGGACCGACCTCGCCGATATGATGGCGCAAGCGTCAGGATTGCGCGACCAGCATTTCGGCCGGACGATCACTTATTCCCGGAAGGTATTCATTCCACTTACGAAACTGTGCCGGGATGTCTGCCATTATTGCACCTTCGCACAACCACCGCGCAATCTGGAAGAGGCGTTTCTCTCGCCAGAACAGGTATTGGCCATCGCACGCGAAGGGGCCGCCGCCGGATGCAAGGAAGCACTATTTACCCTCGGCGATAAGCCAGAATTGCGCTATCAGGCTGCCCGCGACGCCTTGGCCGAACTCGGCCACGAGACGACGATATCCTACCTCCGCGAAATGGCTCTACTGGTCTTTGAGGAGACCGGCCTACTTCCCCATCTCAATCCAGGTGTCTTGAACGCTGAGGATTTCGCCGCCCTGCGGGAAGTTTCCGCCAGCATGGGCATGATGCTAGAGAGCGCGTCGGCGCGCCTTCTAGAAAAGGGACACTGCCATCACGGGTCACCCGACAAAGCACCGGAAGTTCGGATCGCTTCGATGGCGGAGGCCGGCCGGCAAAAGGCCCCCTTCACCAGCGGCATCTTGATCGGCATCGGCGAGACGCGGTTAGAGCGGATCGAAGCCTTATTGGCGCTCCGCGACCTAAACGATGAGTTCGGTCATATCCAGGAAATCATTATCCAGAATTTCCGCGCGAAACCGGACACCTTGATGTTCGATGCCCCGGAACCCTCGCTCGAAGATTTGCAGTGGACCATCGCGGCGGCGCGGCTTTTGTTAGGCCCCGCGATGTCGATCCAAGCACCACCGAATTTGAGCGGTGAAAACGCCGCTGATCTCATCCCAGCCGGTATCAACGACTGGGGCGGCGTCTCGCCGGTGACACCAGATCACGTCAACCCGGAAGCCCCCTGGCCGCATCTCGCGACGCTGGCTCAGGCGACCGCTCGGCAAGACAAAATCCTTACCGAGCGTTTGGCCGTTTATCCCGAGTACATCTTTGACGGGGAAACATGGTTGGATCCGGCTTTCCGGACAAATGTATTGCGCCGCGTTGATGCGGACGGATTGGCTCGCACCGACGGTTGGTCGCCAGGGATGGGAGACGGCAACCCGTTACCGGTCCCGATGCTCCTGCCGGAACTGACGAAAAGTCTCGAGCTCGAAGCTATCCTAAAGCGCGCCTCCGACGGCGACGACCTTTCCGAAGGCGAGATCGTCCGCTTGTTCGCAGCGCGCGCAGGCGAGGTTGACGCTGTCACCGAAACCGCAGACACCCTGCGTCGTCAGATTAACGGTGATACCGTCAGCTACGTGGTCAACCGGAACATCAATTACACGAACGTCTGCTATTTCGGCTGTAAGTTCTGCGCTTTCTCCAAGGGAAAGACGCACGAAGCCTTGCGCGGCAAACCATACGATCTGGCCATGGATGAGATTATCCGCCGCGCCAGGGAAGCATGGGACCGGGGTGCCACCGAAGTGTGCCTACAAGGCGGCATTCACCCCGACTACACGGGTCAGACATATATCGAGATATTGCGCGCGCTAAAAACCGCGCTGCCCGATCTTCACGTCCACGCCTTCACGCCATTGGAAGTCTTCCAGGGGGCAAAGACGCTTGGCCTGCCGCTCGATACCTATCTCGGCATGCTGCGTGATGAAGGGCTCGGCACCCTGCCCGGCACGGCGGCGGAAATCCTCGATGACGAAGTCCGGGCGACGCTGTGTCCCGACAAGATTAATACCGACCAATGGCTGGAAGTGATGGAGACTGCGCACGGCCTCGGACTTCGCAGTACCGCGACCATCATGTTCGGCCATATCGAACGACCGGTGAATTGGGCGCGCCATCTATTGCGCTTGCGGGATTTGCAAAAACGCACCGGTGGATTCAGTGAACTGGTCCCCCTGCCCTTCGTCCATATGGAAGCACCGATCTATCTAAAAGGCATGGCGCGGCGCGGCCCAACCTGGCGGGAGTCGGTTCTGATGCATGCCGTTTCACGCATCGCGCTTCATCCGCATTTCACGAATATTCAAGCCTCCTGGGTTAAGCTTGGTGCCGAAGGTATAGCCGCATCGCTTTCCGCCGGATGTAACGATGTCGGCGGCACCTTGATGAACGAAACCATCACCCGTTCGGCAGGTGCCGCACACGGCCAAGAGATGCCGCCGGAAGAACTGGAAGCAGTTATCAAAGCTTCGAACCGGACACCACGCCAGCGGACGACGCTTTACGGCGATGCGCCGGAAGAACGCCGCACCCAGTCCTTCGATGCGCCAGCCGTGGAGCCGATCATAGAGACGCCGCTTCGTCGGAACGGCCGGAACGAAGGCCGCGATACGCTGGTGCGACCCGGTCTCGACGTGCCGAGCGCCGCCGAATAAGATTCACATCCGTTGGCACGCACGCCGACGCCCGACATTGGAGATTGTCATGACAGTAGGTATCGGACTCGGACTCTCTAATTACACATTCTCATCCGCTGAAGGCTATTGGGACTGGGTGCATATGTGCGACGACGAGGGTGTCGATTCCATCTGGCAAACGGATCGATTGGTCTCGCGCGAACCTTTCCTCGAATGCATGACCTCGATGGCCGCCTTAGCGGGAGCGACCAAGAAGATAAAATTCGGCATGAATGTCGCGTCGCTGGGAATTCGCGATCCGCTGATTACCGCAAAGGAATGCGCAACAATCGATTATCTCTCCAACGGTCGTCTGTTGCCCGCCTTTGGCCTGGGCAGTAATCGGTCACGTGACTGGATCGCCAGTGGCCGCGACACCAAGGCCAGGGGCCAACGCATGAACGAAGCGTTGGAGATAATGACGAGGTTGTGGTCGGAAGAGAAAGTCACGTTTGAGGGCAAGCATTTCCAATATACAGAGGCAACAATTTCGCCACGCCCCAAGCAGACACCCCTACCTTGCTGGATCGGCGGCAGCGCGCGCGCCGCCGTCGAACGGACCGTCGACTACGGCACCGGTTGGCAGGCTTCCTTCCAGACACCTGAGGAAGCCGGCAAAGTTGTCGCCGACATCCTGCAATATGCCAAAGAGCAGGGAAAACATATGGACCCTGATCACATGGGTATGGGGTTTGGTGTTCATTTCGGTTCTTGGGACGATCCCATCGTGCAGGAGACCGCCGCCGCTTTCGAGAAGCGAACAGGCCGCGACCCGAAGACCGGTATGGCCGTTGGCGACGCGGAAGATATCCTGGAAATGATCTGGAGTTACGTGCCACACGGCATCTCGAAATTCATTCTACGCCCGATGGGCGAGGGCGACGAAGAGATGATGGCCCAATCGCGCCGCCTCATCGACGAGGTCTTGCCACACGCAAAGAT
>CAXAGK010000110.1:0-9998 GCA_963968305.1 uncultured Rickettsiales bacterium
CGTATAGGTGAGCATTCCCGCGTCCCGGCCATGCCAATCGGCATAATACGCCTCAACTCCAATGGCAGCTGCCCGTTCGTAGCGGGTTTGCGCTCCGGTTCCGATGGAAAAATCTGCGCTGTATGTGTCGCTGGCCGATGCTATGTCCGGGCTTTGCCGAGATAGTTTGGCACCGTCGGCAAAATAATAGCGATGCGGTTCTGCCTCGGGCGGAGGCCAGCTAGCGGCGGCCTTCCATTGCTCTTCGACCATGGTGAAATAATGCACCGGTGCTTCCTCGCCGAATCCGACCTCTTCCCCTTTCAGGTACTGGTCGAAAAATCGGAGATAGGCCCCCATCCTTTCGAACTCGGGTAATTCCGCCGTGCGAAACGGGCTGACATTGGTACGCGCCCCGTGATCCCACGGCCCTAATAGCAGATGCTTGCGCTCGACCGGCAGAGACAAGAACCGCCGTGTTGCCGCATTTGCGAAGTACACCGCATCCATCCAACCGGAGACGCTGTAATATGCCACATCTGGATTGATCGTATCGGCATAGTAGGCAGGACCAATCATCGGCGCGGTATAGTCAGGATCATAGGACAGACCGTCGTCGCGATAGGCAAATTCGCGAATGAACTGCGTCATGTCGACATTAGCCGCGTGTTCCGCCGACGCCTGCGCCAGCAACACACCGTCCGGATCCTCATCCACCGGCGCCGGACCCGCATAGGCCGGATCGGCAAAATAAGAATAATTTTTAAGCTTTTCCGAATCGGCAAGATCCAGCGCTTCCATCAAAGCGTTATACTCGGGCCCGAGAAAGGAGACATGCAAACCGTTCGGATTGTAATGGTCCGCAAAGGTATCCCAGACTGAAAAGCTCGGGATGACGGCTTTGACCGCGGGATGTCCAGTCGTCGCTAGGAAGTCGGCCGCCGCACCAACATAGGATATGCCCGTCGACCCGATGGACCCATTCGACCAGGGTTGGACCACGATCCAATCGGCAATCTCCGCATAGTCCAAACGTTCCTTCGGGGATCGGAAACCATCACGGGTTCCAAATGAGGCGCCCGAACCCCGCACGTCGACAACAATGACCGCATAGCCATGCTGCGTAAAGAAGTCGCGAATATAGCCGGCGTTGGGGCTCTCTTCGGTCTCCGCCGTCGCCTGCGACGTCAACTTGAAGCGGCGGTAATACGGCGTAAATATAGCGATCGTCGGTAACGGTGTCTCCCAACCGGCCTCTGCCGGCACAAAGATGTCGGTCGCGATCCGTACGCCATCGCGCATGGTGAGATAACAAGACCGACGCAAACGCTCATCACTATAGGAATCTTGCCGGGTCGCGAGGTAATCATGTGGCGTCGTCGACCATGCACCTGAATTGCGCGAACTATCGGTCATTCAGCTATATCGACTTCGCGGTAAAACCGCCGGGCACCTGGGTGCAGAGGTATACTGACACCCTGTAGCGCCGTCGACATCTGGATCAGTTTGCCTTTCGAATGCCCCTCATTGAGGAGTTTCCGCGACTTCTCATTCCAGATTGCCTTGGTGATCTGATAGATCAATTCCTCGTCGGCGGCCTCCGGGACAATCCAAAGCGCGTTGACGCTGATCGTGGGAATCGGCTCGGCATTTCCATAGACATCCGAAGGGATAGTATCCCGGCTAAAAAATTTATACTTCGCGAGAAGCTGCTCGATCGGCTTTCCGATAAGCGGCAGAATTTGCGCGTCAGATTTTCCGAGTGCTAGCTGCACGGACGCCATCGGATATCCAGCGACTGCGATAAAGGCATCCAGCTTCCCTGCAGCGAGTCTAAGGGCGGCGGATTCACTGTTGAGATACTGCGCTTTCAAATCGCGCCTTTCGCGCAATCCAAACGCATTCAAGATTAACCGCGCATCCACCAGTGCGCCGGACCCTTTTTCATCCAACGATACCCGCCGCCCCTTTAGATCCCGCATCGATTTCACGCCTGTCTTCGTGCGGACCACGACGTGGACACTTTCAGGATAAAGATTGGCAATTGCGCGGATTGTCTTACGCGGTTCTTTCTTTCGATAGGAGCCGGTACCCGTATAAGCCCAATAGGCGATGTCGGACTGAACAAAACCCGAATCCAACCGGCCCTTTGCCACGGCTTCAACATTGGCGACCGAACCGCCCGAAGTTTGCGCAATAGCGACCAGGCCTTGCACACCACAGCTCCCCCCCTCGTCACAGGAGCGCGATCCGGGCGGGCTGCTGATGGCGCTCGCGATGATTCCACCGATGGGATAATAGGTACCGCCGATCCCGCCGGTTCCGATGCGAAAAAATCGTGCATCCTGCGCCTTCACCGCGACCGTCACCGCAAATACAGCGACTATTGTCAGGGCGGTGCAACGAAGGACGTTCGGCATGACGAACACGGGTGCAACCTCAGTAAGGAACAGCTAAATCTCTTTTACCGCTAGCGACCTATAGGTGCAAACAATGACCGCCTGGAAACACAATCATGTGACGCTTCCGAACCTGAAAATGCATTACGTGCGTGAAGGCGACGGTGCGCCGCTCCTCCTTCTACATGGATGGCCAGAATTCTGGTATACGTGACGGAAGAACATACCGATCCTCGCGGAGAGATTCGATGTCATCGCGCCGGATTTTCGCGGCTTCGGAGAAAGTGAAAATCCCGAGGCAATTCCGGATGTCGGCGACTATGCGGAAGATATCGTGCAGTTCATTGACGCGCTCGACCTCCCGAAAGTGGGTTTGGTCGGACACGATGTTGGCGCCTTCGTCATGCAAGATATCGCTCGCCGAATTCCGGATCGTATCAACGGCCTATTTTTCTTCAACTGCCCTCATCCCGGCATCGGAACACGCTGGCTCGGTGGCGGTCACTACAAGGAGCTGTGGTACCAACCCTTTCATCAATTGGAATGGTCCGCCGAACTTGTCGGCCAAAGCCGCGATACGTGCCGGGTCTACTTCCGGCATTTCCTGAATCACTGGGCACATGCGGATGGCCAATTCGATTGTGACCTAGATGCCTGGGTGGATAACTTCATGACGCCGGGCAACCTGCAGGGTGGATTTAATTGGTACCGAGCTGTCGCCGATTATCGCCAAAAGATCATCGATGACGGTGTGCCGTCTCTCTCCCCCATCGATGTGCCGACCTATGTCCTGTGGGGTGAAAACGACACTGTCCTTCGGCCCGAATGGTCGGATGGCATGGAGAAATATTTCACAAATATCACCATAGAGACCGCCAAGGACGCGGGGCATTTCGTGCATTACGAGAGGCCATCACTTGCAAACGAGCGGATTTTAGCATTCTTCTCTGGATAACGGATCAAGTCTGCCACCTGAAAATGCTCTCTATTTTCCATGCAAAAAATACCGCCACTGAACGCATTTATATTCGATCTCGGTAAGGTCATCGTCGATTGGAATCCGGGATATCTTCTGCACGAGATCGCACCCGACGACGAACAACTCAAGTTCCTCGTGGAAGAAGTCTTGGACTTGGAGTGGTTTCGCGCCGTTGATGCGGGCTACCCCCTCTCGAAGGCCATCGAGGAGCGAAGTAAAATTTATCCCGAATATGCCGACGCCATGCACCTCTATGTGGATCGGTGGCCGGAAACGATCCGCGGTCTCTTCGAAGGCACGCTCGAGATCGTGCGGGAATTGCACGCCTCCGATTTCCCGCTATACGTCCTCTCGAATTGGGCTGGCGAGACATGGGCACGCGTGGAACAGGATTTTGCATTCTTGGAATTCTTTGACGACATTATTATCTCCGGCCATGTCGGTATGGCCAAACCCGACACCGCCATCTTCGAGATGGCCCGTGACCGGTTCAACGTCGATCCCGCAGCGACATTGTTCATCGACGACGGTCTCAAAAATGTGGACGCGGCGAAGGTTGTCGGTTTTCAAGCCGTACTTTTCAAGACACCGGAGAAACTGCGCCAAGATTTAATAAATCTTGGCGTCTTCGCGAGCTAACTTTCGCCCAGAATCTCGTCATTGTGCTCGCCGAGTTGCGGGGCCGGGCGTCGAATGCGCGCCGGCGTTTTCGACATTTTCACGGGAAACCCAGTCATCCGAATCATGCCACTGTCGCCGTGGTCCACATCCAAGACCATTTCCATCGCGCGCACTTGCGGGTCGGCGAAAACTTCTTCGAGCCCCATGACCCGACCGCATGGGCAGCCCGCGCCGTTGATCACGTCGATCCAATGATCGACGCTCTCCTTCTCCGTCTCCCGATCGATGATCTCTAGCAAGTCGACCCGATTGCGCATCCGGTCCGCATTGGTTCGAAACCGATCATCCTCCATCAAATGGCCAAGCCCTAACGCATCCAGGAAACGAATGGCGTAAGTCTCGTTCGAAGGTGCGACCGCAATTGCACCGTTCTTCGCCTTGAACATGCCGTAAGGCGCCACGATGGCATGATTGTTTCCGCTCCGCGCCGGAGGTTTGCCAGTCGCAAAATACTCCGCTGAGAGAAACGCCATCATCGAAATGAGACTATTGTTCAGGCTGGCTTCAATATACTGCCCCTCCCCTGTACGATAGCGGGCGGCAAGCGCCGTCACGACACCAAAGGCGCAATACAATCCTGCGATCAAATCCGCCATCGGAGGGGCAGCGCGCATCGGCTCCCCTTCAATCTCGCCAGTTAGACTCATGAACCCGCTCATCGCCTGCGCGATGAAGTCGAAGGACGGCCGATCGACATAGGGTCCGGTAGAGCCATAGCCGTTAACGCTGCCGATGATCAGCCTCGGGTTGAGTTGCTTTAATCGCGCTTCGTCAAAGCCCATCTTCGCCAATACACCCGGGCGAAAGTTCTCTACGAGCACGTCCGCGCTCTCCAACAGTGCCGCGAGTTTTGCCTTCCCTTCATCGGTGTAGAGATCGAGCGTGACCGATTTTTTGTTTCGATTGAACTGGGCGAAATACCAGCTCATGCCGTCCTTGATCACGCCCTGCGTTCTGATGGCGTCGCCATCACCTGGGCTTTCGACCTTGATGACCTCGGCCCCCATATCGGCCAATAACATCGTGCAGAAGGGTCCGGCTAGAATGCGCGTGAGATCAATCACCCGTATGCCCGCTAGGGCACCTTCGGGCATACTCTCCGTGTCGCTCATGATTGAATCTGGTTAGCCTTTTGCCGTGGCGACATCGCCCATCTCATGGAGATCGAGCCTCAGTCCCGCTTTCATGACTTGGCCCGGCAATCCCCGTCCCACTGTCTCTTCCACGTCGCAGGCCAATTCCATCATCTGGCGGATATCGATTCCGGTCTCAATGCCCATCTCATCCAACATATAGACCAAGTCTTCCGTGCAGATGTTACCCGTCGCTTTCGGCGCGAAGGGACACCCGCCGATCCCAGCGAAAGAGGCATCGTATTTCTCGATCCCTTCGTCCAGACCGGCGACAACATTCACGAGGCCGATGCCGCGTGTGTTGTGGAAATGCAGCGCGATATCCAGCTCCGGCACCGCGTCCTGCAGAGTGCGCACGAACTTGGTGACAATCGGCGGCGTCGCCATGCCAGTCGTATCGCCGAGACCAACGCCCTGGAACCCGTAATCGCGATAACGCTTGGCGATCTTCACGATAGTATCGAGCGAGACGTCGCCCTCAAACGGGCACCCAAACCCGGTGGCGATAGCGCCGTGGACCGGAATGCCGGCGGCATCGGCGATCTCCGCCACGCGCTCGAAACCGTCCAGAGATTCATCGATCGAGCGATTAACGTTCTTCTGATTATGACTTTCTGAGGCCGACATAAAGACGATCATCTCGTCGACCTTCGCTTCGACGGCGCGGATCGCCCCGTGGGCGTTCGGCACCAGCGCCGCGAGCGTACACGGCTTGGAACGATTGATACCCTCGAAGACCTCGACCACGTCAGACAATTGAGGAATAGCTTTCGGAGAGACGAAGGACGAGAACTCGATCCGCGGCACACCTGCCGCAATCAGTGAATTCACGAACCTAATTTTCGCATCGGTCGGGATAAAATTCAGTTCCGCCTGCAATCCGTCGCGTGGGCCAACTTCGGTAATCTCAACTTTTGTAGGTCTCGCCATTCCCGCCTCCATCAAACGCCTATACAACAGAGGTTTGCTTGCCATGACGTACTTTCAAGCGCAAGCGGTTGAAAGAATGGCTACTCTGTTTTCAATTTATGATTCCGGCTCTATCTCCGTAGAAAACCAAATTCGGATTTATAGAATATGATCATTGGTCTCACCGGCGGAATCGCGTCGGGAAAGTCGACGGCAGCTCGGTATTTGTCAGAAAATGGGGCTCTTGTGATGGACGGAGATGTCCTTGGTCACCGGGCCTATGAACCGAACACTGCGGCTTTCACGCAAATCGTCGAGACATTCGGAAGCGATGTCGTTGGGGCCGACGGACAAATCAACCGCAAGGCGCTGGGCGGTAAGGTCTTTGGCAATCCAGATGCCCTCAAGCAACTGACCGATATCCTTTACCCGGAAATTCGCCGCATGTTCGGTGAGTGGATAGAGACGACACAATCCGACAATCCGAAAGCCCTACTCGTCATGGACGCGGCAGTCCTGCTGGAAGCCGGTTGGGAAGATCTCGCCGATGAGACCTGGGTGGTCATTGTCGATCCGAATACAGCCGTCACCCGCGCTGTGACGCGCGACGGCCTCGATGAGGCCGCCGTTCGCAAACGCATCGCGTCGCAACTCTCAAATGACGAGCGGACTGCTCGCGCTGACGTTGTTATCGACAACTCCCGCAATGAGGCCGCATTGGTCGCACGGCTCGAAGCGGAATTGAAACGTATCCGCTAGACGCCCGCCGCAACACCAGCATCGTAGCGAATCCCAGCTTCGCGGAAAGTAGCGCGGGTTTGGTCCATATCCCATGGTTCGTGAACCAAGGTTTCATGGTTCCATTGACTTCGCGGTATCGGCGGTTCGAAGAAATTGCCGCCATAGACATGGATGGCGCTAGTTAGCTTCCGCAACGGATTTGCCACAGAATGGATAATATCCTTTCCCATGGTCGCAACCTGTCCCGGGCCCATGGAATCAGCACCCGCCGCTTCCAGACCAGGTGAACTGTCGCTCCCCGTACCATCGCCGACGCGCCGCCAAAACACATTATCCTCGCGCCCCCCATAAATACCGATCACCGCGAACATATTGTGGTTGTGCGGCAGTAGGGTCATGTAGGGCGCCCAAATGAAATTGATGATGGTGAGATCATCGTCATTATAAATCGGGAATACACCCGCTTCACTCGGCTCTCCCAATTCCTTGATGATGCTCGACGGATCTGCCGTCGCTTCCGACACTAACTCACGAATAGCCTTTTGGCCTTCGCCGACAGCTGCCTTGCAGGCATCGACAAATCGATCTTTTTGAAACACCCGAAGTTCTCCCCGGTTTTTGTAATTTCGCAAACAGACGCAGAGATAATGAAACGCGGACAGGGAAGCCGCAATATCAGGAATCGGAAATTCCGCACATTAGTGCGCAAGCAATCTAGTTTCGCTACGCCGCCGTCTATCACGAGTTCCGTCCCCGTCACATAGGACGATTCGTCCGAGGCGAGATAGAGCACCCCTGAGACAATCTCGTCGATTAATCCGGCACGCCTCATCGGCACCCGTGACAGACGCTCCGCCAGCGCTTCCGGTGTCGGAAAAGCGGCACGCAACATCTCCGTATCGACAGGTCCCGGATGGACGTAATTGCAACGGATATTATCTTTTGCATGCTGCGTCGCCGTTACCTTGGAGAAGACCCGGATTGCCCCTTTACTGGCCGCATAAGCGGGCTCCTGGGTCGTCGATTGACCAATGCCCGCAATCGAAAAAATATTCACGATCGACCCACTGCCGCCCGCGCGCATCACTGGGATCACAACTTTCGTCCCGAGGAAGACGCCCTTGGCATTCACGCCCATGACAATGCCGCCACAGCGAAATTAACGGCAGTACGCCAATCATCTTCCCTGGTTACGTCCAAATGTCGCTAGTAAGCCTCTCCGCCTCGACCGCTTGTCCTTCTGCATCGACGATGTCCCCAAAGATCGCCTTTGCGCCCTCGGCCGCGAAGACGCGCGCTGCGGCGGCTCCTTGGTTCTTCGAACCGCCGCTGATGAGCGCGACCTTATCCTGCAATCGTCCCATTTCGGTCCCTCCCATATTTTTAGAGATAATCTTCCGCGAGTCGGTCCAGCCAACGTTCAAGTTCATCAAGATCACGGCCGACGATCATCGCCACCAATTCATCAATGCCAGCGTCTTCATATTCGGCTGCGCGATCCTTATTCAGCTTGTGACCATATGGACAAATGACGACCTCAACATCCGCGCGCGTTCGTCCCTTTTTCTCAAGAAAACCGTCAAGGCGCGACAGATGCCCCCGGGTCTCTGTCGCAGTCGCGTTAAACCCGTACCAGCCATCTCCCATTTCCGCGACGCGCCGCAGCGCAGCATTGCTTTCGCCGCCAAAGTAGATCGGCGGTCCAGGTTGCTGGATCGGTTTTGGATACTGGCGGCACGGTGCCAAAGTATAGAATTCACCGGAATACGATGACACATCGTCCTCCCAAAGCGATTTTATCACTTCGAGATACTCGTGGCAGCGTGCACCCCGGCGCTCGAAGGGTACATCGAGGGCAGCGAATTCCTCCTCCAGCCAACCGACACCAACACCGAAATCCACCCGTCCGCCGGAGAGATAATCGACTGCCGCTATTTCCTTTGCTGTGTAAACAGGATTCCGCTGCGGGACGAGACAAATTCCCGTGCCAAGACGAATGCGGGTCGTCTGTGCGGCCATGAAGCTGAGGGCGGTAATCGGCTCCAACAGTCCCTTGTCACCGCCAACCGGAATCTTGCCATCGTCTTCATATGGATACTCGGCCTCGTAATCGTCGAAGAGAACGACGTGCTCGCCAAGCCAAATACCATGGAACCCACGGTCTTCGGCTCCTCTTGCGAGCGCGCTCACATAGGTCGCATCATTTTGCGGACTGACAAGTGGCGCGAACAAACTAACCCGCATGAATTTCTCCTCCGTAAACAGAACACTTTAGCTTGATGTAATCCGATACCGGGCGAAGACACGATCCGAACTAAGTCGGGCCAAATGCGTATCCTTCGCCCGTGCAGCGATGAATGGAAGCATATTCCACGGCTTCATTGCGCAGGCGGTAGTTACTCTCGGCACCGGGTGCCTTCGGAAGGTCGAGAAAGGCTTGATGGGACGGGTACCATGCAGCCAAAATCTCATGCATCACTTCGTCACCGACCACGCGACCCAAGACAGGCGTGCGCCACAGTATCTTACCGCCCGCATTCGGGAGGAAAGCTTCGAGCCCGTTTATATAGGCGAGATAGAGTTCCCCATCTGGAAAACCGGCTTCGCTCACATACCGGTTCAGATTGATCATCGTCACCGGCCGGTCGTCACCGCTTTCAGCGACGGCCCGGATCACCGCCGTCTCCTTCTCATCCCGTGGGAATTTCATGGCCACCATCATTACCTCCCTCTCATAAATTCAGGTTGAAAATGAAATGTAGCGCGCAGATTGTGATCGTCTTTAGGCGTTTACAAACGCCGCGACATTGCCCCGAAGTCCCGGTTTGAGGATGCCCTCGTTATTCCAAAGCACGTCGACGGCGCGGGTAATGGTCTCGACGCCCAACATTAATCGTCATGGCATAGGCCCGTGATTGACAGATCGTGTCCTTATGGCTCAATGAAGTTGCCAACGGCATTAACATTTCAGATCACCGTGCCCACACCGACAACTGTATTCTCCCTTGAACAAGCCGCAGCACGTGAAGCCAACGAACGTGGTATCGCGTTAGCGCACCATGGCCGGTTTTTCGAAGCCACAGCGGCGCTTGAAGAGACATACGAATCAGATTCAGAGTACGTGGATGCCTATAGCAACCTAGGGGCGGTGTTGCGCCGACTGGGAGATGTCGAAGG